>JBBQMQ010000459.1:0-3880 GCA_038329115.1 Bacteroidales bacterium | reverse complement strand
TTGTTCGTTTTCGTTCATTCCTTGTTTATATTATTTTATTTCTGAAAATTTATACAAAGATACAGTTAAATGCCCGATAATGAAAATGTTGTTGTTTACAAAATCTTATAAACTTCATTAAATGTATCCAAATAAATGTATTTCTATGTTAGTATCGATTGCTTCAATACTCATTGAATATTCATGACAAAATGTCGTGAACTATTTACATAAAAAATCCGATGCAAAATTTGCATCGGATTTTCTTATACTAATTTCTACTATTTATTTAATAATTGAAAGAAATGTTTCATCAGTAGCATATTTCGAAAATTCAATATCACTTGCAGCTTTTGCAGCAAATGATTTGTCAAGTTTGACAGCGTCTTTCAGATTACTGTAAACAGCAGCTTTATCGCTTGTACGTGCACCAACAATAGCTTCAAGATAGGAAGTTGTTGCATCCGGTTTAGCTACCGAAGCCAATGTTTTTGTAGCACCGCTGTAATCTGCATTTAAAATCTGTAGTAAAGCAGCATTGTTTGAAGCAGTTGAACCAAAATAAGATTTTGCTTTAACATAGTCGCCTTTTACAATTGCAACTGAGCCTAATCCTTCACCAACATTACCTGAAGTTCCGGCAGCTTTTCCAAAGAAGATTTCAGCTGCGGCCATATCGCCCTTAGCAAAAGCAGCAATACCTGCATTGTAGTTAACATCTGCATTGTTAGGATCTAATTCTAACGCTTTCGCAAAATAGCGTGAAGCATCAGCAATATTTCCCTGTTGGTAGTTCACTAAACCTAAGTTATTAAAACCACGTACATCAGTTGGATATAATTCTGTAGCTTTCTGATAAATAGCAGCTTTTTCACTTAAATCGTTAGTTAATGTGGCAGCAAACAACAATTCTTCAACTGTAAGTTTTGAAGCATCGGTTTTCGCCAATTGAGTTAATTCAGCATCAGATTTACCGGTTACATCAATCGTTAATTGCAATTTCGAACGACGAAGTTTTGGAAGTATTTCAGTAGCAATTTGTTTAAAAGCAACAGAAATATTTTTGATTTCACGATCACGTTGCTCAGGATCTGTGTACATAGTCAAAACTCTCAAAATTAATTGTTTGTCCTGAATATTAGAATTTTCCATTAATTTTTGGAAACCATCCCAGTCTTCTGCAGTAAACTTAGAATCAATATTTATACTGGTTTTAAGTTTTTTCATTTCTTTTTTCATGAAATCAGCAGTAACTTTCTCACGATTTTCAGCTAAATTTGTATTCAGTTTAAGCGGTCCATCGGGAGAAGCATAAGCAGATAAATCTAAAGCAGAAACTTTTTGGTTTGTTGATTCAGTTGCTTCTTTGATTTTCTTTGTCAAAGAAACAATGTCAGCTGATTTTGTTTCTGATTTGCGTAGTTCTGATTTTTGAATCAAGAACATAATGTCAGCCTCCTGTTGTTGTTGAATAACACGTTGAAATTTATCAACAATAAGAACAGGAGCAAGTTCATTAGCTCCGGTAGTAACCAATTGAGAAGTTGCAACAATTCCGTCCGCTACTTTTACGCTTGGAATCTGATAAGTTTTCTTTTTGGTTGTAATGCTAAAATCAAGATACAATTCTGATTTTGCCATTTCAGGAACATAATCAAAAGTGGTTTTAAGCGTATAAGTTCCGCCTGTTTTGTAAGAAATCGTTTGATCATTTCCAACAATTTTTTCACCCTGGAAAGTTGCAGGTGTGCCTTTTACTTCTTTTCCGGCAAATTTAAGAACCGGAGTAACAGTAACAGTGGCATTTTTAGTAAAATACTTTTCAGGGAAAGTACCTGTGATAGTTGCATCCACTTTTCCACCTTTTACTTCGAGTGGATTCGGGGTACATTTAAATAAGCTTGGGTCTAAAGCTGTCATGTCTTTTGTACAAGAACTAAAGACCAACGCAAGCACCAACGAAACTGCGAGGAATAATTGCTTTCTCATAAATTTTTGATTTTGTTATAAATTATGTTATTTTATTTTGCAGGCTACAAATATACAATCTTTCAGTGAATTTTATATTACTTTGCAGAGGATTTTGACATTTTTTTGTTAATTGAACACACAAAACTTATCATTATCACTTGAACAACAATATTTTTGTACATTTGTTTAAAAAATTAGTCAATAAATGCTTTACATTTTATACAATATTAAGCGATTAAAAAAAAATATCCGGTATTTTTCAATTCAAAAGCTAATGAACTTCATTCAGCTTTATTTCACCTTTTCAATTTATAAATTAGGAATAAGAGTACCGAATAAACTGAAACCATTATTTATTTCGATTGAAACGTCTAACTATTGCAACCTGCATTGTCCTGAATGTCCGGTCGGGAACAATAAATATTCAAATTCCGAAAACCAATTATTTAATTTTGAGACGTTTAAATCGCTAATTGACGAAATAAAACCTACACTAACACATGTAATCCTCTATTTTCAAGGCGAACCATTAATAAATAAACAGTTGAGCGATTTTATCTTTTATGCTCACCAGGCAAATGTTTACACTTCTACTTCCACCAACGGACAGCTATTGACCAAAAATATTGCCAAAGAAATAATAATTTCAGGGCTCGATAAAATAATCGTTTCTTTGGATGGAAGCACCCAGAAAACATACGAAAAATACAGGGTTGGTGGTAGCCTGAATAAAACAATTGAAGGAATTCGGCACTTGGTTGAAATTAAAAAAGAGCTTAAATCAGTGACTCCTTTAATTGAAATTCAGTTTTTGGTTTTAAAAACAAACGAACATCAAATTAATGACATGAAACAACTTGCAAAATCATTGCAAGTTGACAAACTGACTTTTAAAACTGCACAATTATCTGATTTTGAATACGGAAATGAACTAATGCCATCTAAAAGCCGTTTCTCGCGTTACAAAAAAGGGAATGATGGGAAATTCAGAATTAAAGGTAGTCAACCAAATAAGTGCTGGAGAATGTGGAGCGGTGCTGTGATAAATGCCTCAGGCGAAGTTTTGCCCTGCTGCTTCGACAAAGGTTCTGATTTTTCATTTGGCAACCTCAATGAATTGACATTTTCAGAATGTTGGAAAAACGAAAAAGCATCAGTGTTCAGAAACAGCATTTTTCAAAACCGAAAGCAATTTGAGATGTGCAGGAATTGTACAAGTCACTAAACAGTTGATTTCATTTTATTTTCTTGTTCTTGCCCATTCCATTACATTGGCAGGAGAACGTTTAAAGAACAGTTCATTGGCCATAAATTCCATATAAGGTTGAGTGTATTTGAAAAATGAATAATATCCCTCACACAAATAGTTCAATCCCGGCTCACCTGTCGAAGTGAAGTTAATTCTGTTTTTAGGACACTCGCCGTTGCACATTTTCAAAAACTGACAATTCCGACACTGAGTTGGCAATAAATCGCGTTTATCTGCTCCAAAACGAAGTTGTTTTTCAGAAAAAACCATTTCAAAAATAGTATGTGTTTTAATATTCCCTATTTTATATTCCGGATAAACAAAGTGGTCGCAAGCATATACATCACCATTAAATTCCATAACAGTAGCATGCCCGCAGGTTTCTCCAAAAATACATACGCCGGGCATTTCGCCAACATGTCCAGCCAACGTTGAATCAAAAAGTTGTATAAAATATTGACCAACATCTTTTTTAATCCATTCGTTGAACATCGAAATATAAAATTGTCCGAACTTTTTTGAGTCAACACTCCAGGGAGCTAAAACTGCATCATCGGCACCTTCGGGAGGTGTAAGACTCAATCCATCAGTTCTGGACTTGGATATTTGTTCTACAATAGGAGAAAATTGCATGTATTGACTGCCTATTTCTTTAAAAAAATTATAAATTTCGATTGGATA
>JBBQMQ010000458.1:0-3882 GCA_038329115.1 Bacteroidales bacterium | reverse complement strand
TTTCCCCAACAATCCGGTGATGCTCCCCGCTTCGAGGTGCACCGACAAGCTGTTGAAGAGCGCTTGCTGCCGGGGATAACCAAAATGAAGGTCTTTAATCTGAATCATAAGTTGAATATTTATTGTTTTAGTGTACTACGATACTAACACAGTACAAATATAAAACTATTCGATTCAGAATTCCAACAATTTTTGAAAATAAATGAAAAAAAAATTAAACCTGCAATGGAGGACCTACAACTTCCATGTCGTGGTCGTGGAATATTTTAGCACCTGCTTCGGGAGTTGGCGGTCCGGATAAGGCTCCGAGTATTCTGAAAAAATCTTCCATCTTACCCGAAGGTTGAAAAAGAAAGAACATCTTCCCTTTATCTGTCAGCTGGGCAAAAGCATGTGGAACTTTTCGTGGCAGAAAGATCGTATCACCTGCTTTCAGATTGTGCCGGTCATCGCCAACCTGAAACAGGTATTCCCCACTCAAAATAAAGAATATTTCATCCTGATTGGCATGAACATGAAGTGGCGGTCCCCCTTTTTCGTTTCCTGTATATTCAAAAACGGTCAGGTCGCCATTTGTGTCTTTAGAGGAGATCTTGATGTCGTTTGGACTTGTTCCGCCCAACGCTGTTTTTTCGTTAAATCTGCTTTCGGTGGATTTTACAACAAACCCTTTCTTTCCGCGCTCAGCCTGTGGCTTTGAATCCTGTCCCATCGCAATTACCGGAACAATGGCCGCGGTTGTCAATAGAAAATTTCTTCGTTTCATTATTCGATATTTAGGAGTTCAACACAACGTTGAATAAGTTCCATTTCGGCACTTATTTAGACTCATTACGAATAACGATTGCTCTTTGTTACACTTTCACCTTAAATTTCTAACAGAAATCTAATTCAGATGCTTTTATTTAGAATATTTACGAGCAGAATAATAGAACAGCCCTATTTCGACGTCAGGTACATGGTGAAATAGGGAAACCAGCTATAAGTCTGATTTGGCAAAGTCCAGGTTTGATTAAAGGCTGTTCTTTTTTCATTACTGACCCTGAGAAACGGTTGTTTTTCTTCTTCACCAAAGTAAATGAAATTTGGTCTGTTGAGTTCAACTGCGGTTTTGGTCTCCGAAATTTCAGCTAAAGCCAAATCATAAATGCTTCTCAGGTCTTTTTTTTTCATTGTTTTGAGTATTTAAGTATTTAGTTTTTGAGTGTTTTTAAATTCCGTATCTGTGACAAATTTACATGCTTTGAAGTACCAAGCACTAAGTATCTAAAGGTAGTTATTAACATTTTACTCATACTTATCAGCACAATCCTTTCGAAAGTGGCTATTTATTGAATTTCAATTTTAAATTTCTCTTTGTTTTTTTCGACAAGTGCTTTGCCATCTTTAACACTTCATGCACGGTCATAAATTGGCTGTACAACGACTTTACCCGTTCAATTATTTTAAAAACGCACGCCCGCGGCAATTCCGGCTGAATAAATGTAGGGGCTTAGATTTTCATAAAAAAAGTACGGACTTACGCGCGCTGAAACAAAAAAACGAGGTGTTATCGACCATTCGGGTTCAATAAAAAAGTTATAGGCAAATGCGAACACTTTGTCATAATTATTTTGACTTGTCGTGCTGTATTCAAACTTTCCGGTTATTTTGTTGTATCTCATCGAAAGATAGCCACCAGAACAAAGTGCCTCAACATAACGTGTCATTGAGAAGCCACATCCAAACTTTAATTGGAATGACTTACCTTGGATTGGAGCATATGACGCATTAACATTTAAAAGCCACTGATATGAAAAGTTAGATCGATGGTTTGGATAAA
Source organism: Bacteroidales bacterium (assembly GCA_038329115.1). Classification (GTDB taxonomy): domain Bacteria; phylum Bacteroidota; class Bacteroidia; order Bacteroidales; family Paludibacteraceae; genus Paludibacter. The sequence goes on along the minus strand of JBBQMQ010000458.1, from coordinate 2,060 downwards.
CGATTGCGTCAACTACTCCTACGGGTAGTGGACCGTCCCAATATTGCGACAGCCTCTCTTTTTTCCCAATATGATTGTACGAAATAAGCCCCAATCCGATTCCGGTTTCAATACGTTTTGCAATTTTCCGGTTATATTGGTTATAATAAAAATCAACAGCAAACTTATCATCTTCGAGGTTTACAGTATGCATTCCAATACGATAACTGTTTTTATAATCTTGTGATTTTGCATTGAGAAAGCAAAGAGTAAATATGAATAGGACGATACCATAGTTTTTGAGGTTCTGTTTCATTTCAGTTTGGGTATTTTAGGAACAAAATATAATTCGTAGTACCAGCAATTGTTTTCGCTGTAAATACAATATTGCGTTTTGTAACCAAAAGAAACCCTTTTGGCCGGTAGAAATTCAATTTTTCCACTCACATTCCCTCCAAGTTGCCAAACCCTATTATAAACTGTTAGTGCATCCCTGATTTTCATGTATGGTTCCCAAACCATTTCAGTTATTACAATTTTGCCATTTTTGGCTTCAGACCATTTTCGAATGCCAGGCCCTGCTGAAAGACTCAGAATAACTTTATCCCGATTTAGTAAAACATACCCGATATTCTGTGCAAAATCGACAGTCGAAATTACCGAATTGAATTGTGGATCAAAATCAGTATATCCTTGGGATTAGATAGTTTTACTTGGCTCATTTTGTAGCTCGCTTGCAAATGTATAGCGTACAGAGGTTTCGAAAAAATGTTTTTTAGTTTCATCGCGAAAAATAAACGAATTCCCAAAAAAAAGTCCCGTAGAAGGTCTGTGATTAAAAATAGCAACGCCAGCCGATGTGCTAAATTTAATTGCTTTGGTGTTCTCTAGGCTCAAAACAATTCCCGGGAAAAGGAGACCAAAGACCACTATCAGTTTTCTTATCATATTTCATTTGGGTTTTAGAATTTTTAAATAATCTTCCGATAAACTCATGGTCTTATTCACAACATCAGAGTCTATGATTAAAATATTTGCTTAGTCGTTATTATACCAATAAGGGAAAACGCAAATGGAATGAGAATTTTGGTCGTATTCCATTTCAAAATCAACAAACCATACTTACGCATTATGAATCAATTTAATACATCATAATCAGAAAACGTGAAATAATTATAACAGTCGTCAATTTTAATTCCTCCACCAGAAATCCAAATGGAGGGGGTAAAAATATTAATTACCAGCCTTTTATTTTACATTTTTGGTGGATTCAATGATCGAAAAAGTCGAATAAATTGACCAGCATAACCTTCTTGTGCGGGTTTTTGAGAATATGCCAATATGTATGTTATATTTTCTTTTATTTGGGAAGCATATTCCTGAAGTTTTGTCATTGAAACATTCGGCTCCCAACCATGGAAAATAAAAGATACGCTAACAATTTTACCAGAAGACGAAATTATACAATCGGCAAAGCTTACATTTGTCCCAAAATATTTAATCTCTTCCTGGCTAAATATTTTTAATTCAATCTGATAGAGTTTCTCGATTGAATTAACTTCAATACCTGCTAATTGTAAGTCTTTACCATTCCTATCTTTAGGCAAGGGATAATGTTCTTTTCTTGCAGGGTCAAGATAATATAAATCTGTTTTCCCAGTATTACTATTCTTTTCTCTCTTTAATATAAAGCTTTTCTGGGAATCCTGCGTATAATAGAAGAACTCTTCGGTTGGTTTGACCAGTATTAGTCCGCTTTGACCGTTGCCTGCCCAGCCCGCTGCGGAAGGACCGCTTTGCCCGTTGGTACCATTATTGCCATTGGGATTTCCATGTCCGCCAGAACCACCACTGCCTCCGCTGCCACCGTTACCGTTCATTCCTCCCGAACCGCCTTCGCTATGGGCCACAAACAGGTGTTGCCAGGGAAGCGCATCGTCTGTAAAATAGAGTGTGATGTTCCCTCCATATCCGCCTTCGCCGCCTAAACCTCCGGCACCGCCATGACCACCATCGCCACCGTCTTCACCGGGGCCCTGAACCTCGAACGCTATTTGAACCTCCGTTTCCACATCCACCAT
>JBBQMQ010000457.1:0-3891 GCA_038329115.1 Bacteroidales bacterium | reverse complement strand
CTAAATCAGCGTAAATCAGCGTTCCATTCTTTAATTTCAATTTATAATAGTCATTATTTCTTATTAAATATAACAATATAAGAGTTAAATACAAGGGCTGCATATTATGCGGATAATCATTTTGATTTTATTTGGGTAAGAATAATCACTCTTTATAAAATCGAAAAAACAAGTTCCTAATGTAAAGTTAATTTGAAAATGTGCTGATTTGAAAATCTGAAAATGAAATGAATCAATGATTTATGATTAATTTAATACGCCATAATCAGCTTCACATAACACTAGTTTAATGTGCTGAGTAGACATTTTATGTAATCAGAAAAAAAAACGTTATCTAAACAATGAGATAACGTTTTTTCATATAAGAAAAATTCAATTTCAACCTTATTCAATGTTCAGCAATCTTCCGGTCTGAGAATCAATATAAATTTTCAACTTAGGTTGCTTTAGAATTTCTTCGTTAACCGGCACTGTAACTCCAAATTGTGGAATATAATATTGATCGGAAAACAACGTATTGATTCCATCACCAATAGTTATTGTAGTTGAAGCCGGCAGAACAGAATAGAATGCTGCAATTTCTTTTTTTGCTTTCGGGTCGGCAGGAACAGTGGTGATTTTTTCGGGATTAATGGAAATATAATATGGAGCACCACTTAAATCATCAGTCCCAACGAGTCCACGCAATGCCGAAAAGCGAAATAAAACCTGATTAGAGGCAGCAACTGTCGGAGCCAGATAAAGCGTTTTGGTCTGCACTTCCGTTGTGGTTTTTCCAATAAAAAGTTCGGTTAATTCCTTTTCCGATTTATTTAATCCATCCAACATCGATGAAAACGAAGAACCATCAGCAGGAAGTCGCTCAACGTCGGCCGTAAGCAAACTCAGACGGCTTTCGCGAATGCGGTAAATTTGTTTGGCAGCACCCTCAGCCAGTTTTGCTTCCGAACCGGCCATCATGTATTCTTCGCCTAAGGGAAGCAAGTTGGTTGTTTTGGGATTGTTATCTGCAAATATAGTTTCAGTTGGAGCCTGATTGGGTTCGTTTAAATACGGAATGTTTAGCCCACAAAGAATTCCTTTTGTGTTGACCGTAATATGAGAGTTTTGAGTATTTTTTTTTTGTCCGAAAGTGTAAGTACGGTTTGGATCAGCAATTGCCCGGGTTTTTACAAGAATACTTTTTAGTCGGTAACTGGTTTTATCTTCCGTAATCACGTTATTCATTGCCAGATATCGCTCTGAATACCGGAAAAACATTCCTGGTTTCTGAGTTACTTTTTCAGTTTCTATTTGGATACAGAATTCTGTTTTCGGAAGTGAATAGATAAAAGCCGATTCGCCTTCGGTAAGAGACAAAGGAGATTGAGCACAAGCCAATAAAGTCATTACAAGCAAACCTGATAATAAAAATAGTTTTTTCATGATTCTTTTTTGCTTCAAGTTTTGTGTTTTTATTAATAAGCTAACAAATTAACCGATAAACTAATCAACTATTTTTTGGCTTTTGCCTTAGCTTTTGCTGCCGGTTTAGCCGCTGCTTTTCGTCCAAAGGGCTTTTTCTTTGCTCCGGCATCTGGCTGCGAAGCTATTAGTTCCTGACATCTTTCGAAAGTAAGCGTTGCTGGATCGGTTCCTTTCGGGAAAATCTTATAATTCACTTTATCACAAGTGAAATAGGCTCCAAAACGGCCATTCAACACCTGAATTTCACCATTTTCACCCAACACCTGAATAATCCTGTTTTTCTCAGCTTCGCGTTTTTCTTCAATTATTTCAATAGCGCGCTCTGTGCTTACTTCCATTGGATCGTCGGTTTTTGGCAACGAATAAAATGACGCATCGTGACGAATATACGGTCCGAACCGACCAATGGCCACTGTCATTACTTTTCCTTCAAATTCACCAACCTGACGGGGCAACTTGAATAGCTCCAATGCCTCTTCCATGGTTATACTTTCGATAGATTGTTCTTTCCGAAGGGAAGCAAAAACAGGTTTTTCTTCTTCTTCAACCGTTCCAATCTGTGCCAGAGGTCCGTACTTCCCAAGCTTTACCGACAGTTGACGTCCGCTTGCCGGATCGGTACCCAAAATTCGTTCGCCTACCTGACGTTCGGAATTCTTCATGGTATCTTCAACAATCGGATGAAACGTTTTGTAAAATTTATCGATTGATTTCGTCCATTTTATTTCTCCGTCTGCAATGCTGTCAAATTCCTTTTCAACATCAGCGGTGAAGTTATAATTCAGAATTCCGGGGAAATTTTCAGTCAAGAAATCGTTTACAACCGTACCAATATCTGTTGGAAAAAGTTTTGATTTTTCAGCGCCCGTGTTTTCTTCTTTTATTTTATCCGTAATTTTACCTGCTTTCAGTTTCAATACATTAAATTCGCGTTTTTCGGCAACACGATCTCCTTTTTCTACGTACAACCGGTTTTGAATGGTCGAAATGGTTGGTGCGTAAGTTGACGGACGACCAATGCCGAGTTCTTCCAGTTTGCGAACCAAACTTGCTTCGCCGTAGCGTGCCGGTTTCTGCGAAAAACGTTCCTGAGCCACAATTTCCATTGGAGAAAGTTTTTCTCCGTTTTTCATGGCCGGCAATAATGATTCATTTTCGGCATCAGTTTCATCGTCGGTCGATTCCATGTATACTTTCAGAAAACCATCGAAAACAATCACTTCTCCCGAAGCAACAAACTGGTATTTATTTCCTGAAATGGAAATATAAATGGACGTTTTTTCCAACTCTGCATCAGCCATTTGTGAAGCAATGGTACGTTTCCAGATTAATTCGTACAAGCGTTTTTCCTGCGATGATCCTTCCACGGTATGTGCATTCATATAACTCGGACGAATGGCTTCGTGAGCTTCCTGCGCACCTTTAGTTTTAGTATTGAACTGGCGTGTGTGAACATATTTCTCACCTGCCATACTGATAATTTCTGCCTTGGAAGCGCCGATTGCCAGACCAGACAAATTCACGGAATCTGTTCGCATGTAAGTAATTTTTCCGGCTTCATATAACCGTTGTGCCACCTGCATAGTTTGTGCTACAGAAAAACCCAGTTTACGAGCTGCTTCTTGTTGAAGTGTTGAAGTGGTAAACGGTGGTGCCGGCGATTTCTTGACCGGTTTGGTTATTATATTGTCAACATTGAATTGAGCATCTTTACATTGTTCCAGAAAAGCCAATGCTTCGGCTTTGGTTGCAAAACGTTGTTGAAGTTCCGCTTTCAGTTCCACCGACTTTCCATTACTGTCAACTGAATTAAAAATAGCACTGACACGGTAGTTTGCTTCTGGAACAAATTGATTTATTTCACGTTCACGCTCCACAATAAGACGAACTGCCACCGATTGCACACGCCCTGCCGAAAGTGATGGGCGAACTTTGCGCCATAAAATAGGTGATAATTCAAAACCAACAATACGATCCAAAACCCGGCGTGCTTGTTGTGCATCAACCAGATTTATATCAATATCGCGCGGATTTTCGATTGCATGAAGAATAGCATCTTTGGTAATTTCGTGAAAAACAATACGTCGGGTATTCTCTTTTTTTAGTTTCAGTTCTTCGTATAAGTGCCAGGCAATGGCTTCTCCTTCACGGTCTTCATCGGAAGCGAGCCATACAATTTCAGCATCTTTACTAGCTTTCTTCAGTTCCGATACCGTTTTTTTCTTGTCAGTGGAAACCACATATTGCGGTGCATAATTATTTTCGAAATCAATTCCGATTCCTTTCTCAGCCAAATCACGGATATGTCCGAAACTGGACATTACCTGATAATCGGTTCCAAGGAATTTTTCAATCGTTTTCGCTTTTGCGGGGGACTCTACAATGACAAGATTTTTGGGCATAACTCAATTAGTTAGGTGTTGT
>JBBQMQ010000456.1:0-3893 GCA_038329115.1 Bacteroidales bacterium | reverse complement strand
AAAATAAAACCACTAAATCACCTAAAGGCTAACTTTCAATAGAATAAAAGCAGCAGTTCATTTTTCTTGAACTGCTGCTTTTATTATTTATTTCTCCTCTTGAAGTCCCCTTCAGGGGATTTAGGGGCTTCCTTATCTTTCAGTATATTGTTTTTCGTAATATTTCTGGTAATCTCCGTTGATAATATTATCCATCCATTGCTGATTTTCCATGTACCAATCCACTGTTTTTTCCAATCCTTCTTCAAACTGAAGTGATGGTTTCCAGCCCAGTTCTCGTTGCAATTTTGTTGAATCAATGGCATAACGTAAATCGTGTCCGGCTCTATCTTTCACAAAAGTAATCAGTTTTGCCGATTCTCCTTCTTCCCTACCCAATTTACGATCCATTATTTTACATAATTCACGAATCAAATCAATATTGGTCCATTCATTATTGCCGCCAATATTATAAGTCTCACCAGCAATTCCATTGTGAAAAATAGTATCAATTGCCCGGGCATGATCATTTACCCACAACCAGTCACGTACATTTTCACCTTTTCCGTAAATCGGAATCGATTTATTATTTTTTATATTATTAATAGATAGAGGAATGAGCTTTTCTGGAAAATGATTTGCTCCATAATTGTTTGAACAATTGGAAATTACAACAGGCAAACCGTAAGTATCATGATAAGCACGCACAAAATGATCGGACGAAGCTTTACTTGCCGAATACGGTGAATGCGGATCATATTTATGGGTTTCGGTGAAATAAGTTCCATCAAATTCCAAAGCTCCATACACTTCATCTGTGGAAATATGATAGAAACGTTTTCCTTCCATATTGCCTTTCCAGGCTTCTTTTGCGGCATTCAACAAATTGCAGGTACCAAAAACATTTGTTCTTATAAATGAAAAGGGATCCGTAATAGAACGGTCAACATGAGATTCAGCCGCTAAATGGACAACGCCGTCGAAATGATATGTTGCAAATAATTCAGGAATAAACTTTTCATCTGTAATATCGCCCTTTATAAATTTATAGTTAGGTGCATCTGCAATATCTTTCAGGTTTTCCAAATTTCCTGCATACGTCAATGCGTCTAAATTAAAAATTTGATAATCAGGATATTTTGTCACAAAAAGCCGTACCACGTGCGAACCAATAAATCCGGCACCACCGGTAATTAAAATTGTCTTCTTCATTTTATTATTTCTATTGATGTAGCACAAAGATACATCGTTTTTTTAAAGTTTAAAAACTTGTTGAAAACTTTTTATTCTAAAAAAGGTGAATTTCGTTCCATTTACCCTACTTTTGCAAGGTGGAAAAATTCTGTCAACATATCGAAAAACTTTTGGCGCATCACGAATATGTGGTTGTTCCTAATTTGGGTGGCTTTGTTGTTCAAATGAAATCCGCACAAATTCTGCCGGATTGTATTACTCCACCACTTGCCACTATCGGCTTTAATCCATTAATGCTTCATGCGGATGGATTATTAGCCATCGAAATTGCCCGAACCGAACAAATCAGTTATCGGTTGGCGATGGAATACATTGATAAAGAGGTGGAAAGCATTAAATTCAAACTTAACTCTTTTGGTAATGCCAAAATGGGAAATCTGGGTTTTATTCAAAAAGATTTACTCGGAAATTACATTTTTCAACCTTCCGGAAATTCAGGATTTCTACCGCAAAATTTAGGATTAACTGATTTGTATATTTCTGAACGTAAAGAAAACAAGTTGGAAGAGCCGAGAAAAATCTCATTTACGCTGCCATCGAATCGCACATTTAAGTATGCAGCTTCTGTGTTGCTGATTCTTGGATTATTTGTTGTTTCAACTAAGGTTTCAGATGTGAAACAAGCTAATAATGCCAGTCTGGCTTCACTTCATTTTGCAAATTCGCCAAAAACTGAAGTTCCACCTGCTTTAATTACTAAAACTGATTCAGATTCTACAAAAATTGAAGCAAACATTGCGAAACCTCTGGAAGTTGAACGTTTTCATGTGGTTGTAGCCAGTTTACCAACTCAAAAAAGTGCTGAACTGTTTTGTAATTCTTTGATTGGAGAAAAATTTTCAAATGCTCATATACTTCCTCCTGTGAAAACATATCGAGTTGCCATCCAATCGTTTAGTGACAAAAATGAAGCAATTCAATATATGGAAAATCTTCGAAAAACTGATAGCAAGTTCGAAACAGCTTGGGTACTTTGCAATTAGTTTATTGGTTAACTTGTTGACTAGTTAATTGGTTTAAAAAGTTTAAGAGTTTTGAAGAATCCATATTCTCATTTTTGCATTCTTCCATTTTTTCATTTTTTTCCCTTTCAATGTAAAATTATTTTCCTTCCTTATGGTGTATTTCCAAATAAAAATACTACCTTTGCAACCGCTTTTCGAGAAAAAGCATCAGGTATAATCAATTTAAAATAAAAAAAATGCCAACAAAAATCAGATTGCAACGTTTCGGTCGTAAAGGATATGCTTATTATCATATCGTTATTGCTGACAGTCGCGCACCACGTGATGGTAAATTTATCGAACGAATCGGTTCGTACAATCCAAACACAAATCCAGCAACTATCGATTTAAAATTCGAACGTGCATTGTATTGGATGACAACAGGTGCTCAACCCACCGACACAACCCGTAATATTCTTTCAGCCGAAGGAGTTTTAATGAAAAAACACTTACTTGAAGGAGTACAAAAAGGCGCATTCGATGAAGCAGAAGCAGAAAAACGTTTTGCCGCATGGAAAACTTTGAAAGAATCGAACATTGTAAAAACAAAAGAACAATTAGTTGCTGAAAAACAAGCTGATTTAAAAGCTCGCCAGAAAGCAGAAGTAGAAGTAAACAAAGCAAAAGCTGCTGAATTAGCAAAGAAAAAAGCTGATGCAATCGCTGCTGCTACACCGGCACCAGTAGTTGAAGAAGCTCCAGCTGAAGAACCAGCAGTTGAAGAAACTCCGGCAGAAGCTCCTGTTTCAGAAGAAGTTGCAGAATAATTTCTACAGATTTCATATACCAAAAACCCGAAAGCAATTTCGGGTTTTTTTGTTAGAAACACGAAACCTGAATCGATTGAATTTAAATTAGAAATTGTTTCGATTCACGCACAATTTTTAATTAGTTTCAACGTTTCATCTTAATATTAAAAAAGCTCATAAATCAGATGAATAAAACAGTAAATATTGCCCTACAGATTCTACCAAGTTCAAAAACGATTCATCCATACAAACTCGTAGACAAAGCTATTGAAGTCATTGCAAAATCCGGTTTAAAATATCGCGTCACTCCATTCGAAACGGTGATGGAAGGAAGTTATGATGAAATTATGAACGTGGTGAAACAAGCCCAGAAAGCTTGTTACGAAGCCGGTGCAGACAGTTTGATGACGTATATAAAAATTCAAAGCTCAACCGGAGATGTGAGCATTGAAGATAAAATGGAGAAATACGATTAAAGCGTGGTAAAAAGGATTACAACGATCGTTCAATCTAATCGTCAGGTTTTAAAAAACATGACATGGCTCACTGTAATTCAGTTTGCGAATTACTTGATTCCTTTATTGATAATTCCTTATATTGTACGGGTTCTTGGGACAGAAACTTTTGGAAAAGTTTCGTATGCTCAGAATATCATTTCGTACTTTACACTGATTGTGAATTTTGGGTTTGAGTATTCAGCAACACAAGAAGTTGCATTAAACAGGAATAATAAAACAAAATTAAATACAATTTTTTGGAGTGTTATTAGATTTAAAATTTTGTTGTTAATAATTACTGCTATTGTATTAGGTTTTTTATTTTTCAGTTTTGACAAAATTGAACAAAACAGACAATTATATTTTTACGCTTGGTTAATAAATGTCGGATTTGTTTTATACCCAAATTG
>JBBQMQ010000455.1:0-3908 GCA_038329115.1 Bacteroidales bacterium | reverse complement strand
TATCAGGCTTTGTAATGAACTAAAGTGAAACTTACAATGACAGTTCTATCAGCAAATTACATTTCGTCAATCAATCTATCAATTATTATTAAACACAAAGAAAATGAGCATATTAGTAAATAAAAATACAAAATTACTTGTACAGGGAATTACGGGTCGGGATGGTAGTTTTCATACCGGAAAAATGAAAGAATACGGAACTAATATTGTGGCAGGAGTTTCGCCCGGAAAAGGCGGACAAACCGTACATGATATTCCTGTGTTTAATACAGTTGAAGATGCTGTAAAAGCCACAAATGCAAATACTTCCATAATTTTTGTACCTGCTCCTTTAGCATTAGATGCCATTCTTGAAGCTGCTGATGCCGGGATTGAACTGGTCATTTGTATTTCGGAAGGTGTTCCGACACTTGATATGGTAAAAGCTACAGCTTATCTGAAGAAAAAAGGAACAAAATTAATCGGAGCCAATTGTCCTGGATTAATTACGCCTGATGAAGCTTTAGTTGGAATTCTTCCGGCAAATATTTTCAAAAAAGGAAATATTGGTTTAATGAGCCGTAGCGGCACACTCACCTATTTAATGGTTAGCATTCTGACTAACAATGGATTTGGACAAAGCACTTGTGTTGGAATTGGAGGTGACCCTGTTGCAGGATTATATTATCAGGAATTATTACAAATGTTCGAAGATGATCCCGAAACTGAAGCTATCGTATTAATTGGTGAAATTGGCGGTGATGCCGAAGAGCTTGCAGCTCAATACATTAAAGAACATATTACAAAACCTGTAGTTGCATTTATTGCCGGACAAACAGCACCTCCGGGTAAACGCATGGGGCATGCCGGAGCAATTATTTCAAGTGGAAGCGGAACTGCTGAAGAAAAAATTGCTGCATTCGAAGCAATTGGCGTGCCGGTTGCCAGGCGACCGGTAGAGTTGCCCGAATTACTTGAAAAGCTGATGAAGAAAGTTTGATTTTGATAGATTTTAGAATTAAAAAATGGCCTACAGATTAATTTTTGCAGGCCATTTTTATGTTTTGAAAATCACATTAAAAATATTATAATTGCCGGTGATGTTTAGCAAAACAAAAAAAAATGTACTTTTGTGCAACTTCTACAATTCACTTAATAATACAAAATAATTTTTCAACTGAAATATACTATTTTATGATTCTAAACTATATCTGGATTGCCTTTATACTCATTGCTTTTGTGGTTGCATGCATTCAATGCATCTTCACCGGAAACACCAACATTTTCATGGAAGTAATACAGGCAGCATTTGGTTCTGCCAAAACCGGTTTTGAAATTTCCCTTGGTCTGACAGGAATGCTTTCATTGTGGCTTGGAATTCTAAAAATTGGTGAAAGGGGCGGTGCCATTAATGTGCTTTCTCGTATGGTAGCTCCATTCTTTTCTAAAATTTTCCCTGATATTCCCAAAGGTCATCCGGCTATGGGTAGCATTTTCATGAACCTTTCGGCCAATATGCTTGGTCTGGATAATGCTGCTACTCCACTGGGTTTAAAAGCTATGAAAGAACTTCAGGAAATAAATCCGGACAAAGAAAAGGCGTCAAACCCAATGATTATGTTTCTGGTTCTCAATACGGCCGGTTTAATGTTGGTTCCTATAAGCATCCTTACATTCCGACAACAACTTGGGGCAGCTAATCCGGCCGATGTATTTCTTCCGATTCTAATAGCTACATTCTGTGCAGCGCTCACAGGACTTATTACCGTTTCAATCATCCAGAAAATTAATCTTTTTCAGAAAGCCATTTTATTGACGCTAACTGGTATGATTACTCTTATAGGCGGACTCATTTATTCACTTAGTCGTTTGCCAAAGCAAGATATTGCAACCTATTCAAATTTTACAGCATATCTGATTCTATTTTCCATTATTGTAATATTTATAGGAATGGCACTCAGAAGCAAAATCAATGTTTATGAGGCATTTATCGATGGAGCCAAAGAAGGATTTCAGGTGGCTATAGGTATTGTTCCATATCTTATTGGGATTCTTATCGCCATTGCCATGTTTCGAACATCTGGAGCAATGGATTATCTGATTGCCGGGATAAAATACCTGATATCATTAACCGGTATGAATACTGATTTTGTGGAAGCTTTGCCCACAGCACTTATGAAACCGCTAAGCGGAAGTGGTGCACGCGGCATGATGGTAGATGCAATGAAAGTTCACGGAGCTGATTCATTTGTAGGGCGTTTATCATGTATCATTCAGGGTTCTGCCGATACTACATTTTTTATTATTGCGGTATATTTTGGTTCTGTCAATATCAAAAACACTCGTTATGCTTTGGCCTGTGGTTTATTGGCCGATTTTGCGGGAATAGTAGCAGCTATTTTGCTCGGATACTTGTTTTTCCATTAATTTTTAAATCAGATTATGATTCAATACATTGCTGAAGACGTAAAATTACCTGCTCTTGAAAAACAAAAAACAAATCGTTGGATTAAAGAGACAGCAGGTATTTATAACAAAAAAATCGGGGAAATCGCTTATATTTTTTGTTCAAACGAACGGATTCTGGAAGTTAATAAACAATATCTTCAACACGATTATTATACGGATATTATTACATTTGACTATTCAGAAGGACAGATTATTTCAGGTGATATTTTTATAAGTCTGGATACCGTTAAGGGTAATGCTAACGATTTTGGAGTACATTTTGAACAAGAAATTATGCGAATTTTAATTCACGGAATTCTACATTTATGCGGTCAGAATGACAAAACGAACGAACAAAGAAAAGAAATGACAGAAAAAGAGAATTTGGCTTTAGAAAGATTCAATGAGTTTTAAAAAATTATATTTTTTATAGCTTTAATCTCCAATTACTACTAACTCTCTAATTTTGCAATAATAAGTTAAATATACCCCTCACTTTTATCGCAAATTGCTATCATTAAAAGATTATCATTACTTTTGTTGCAGGATTTCCAACTAATTGATGAAATTTATACACAAAAAATACGTTTTAAGTCTAATTGCTTATACTCATTGAAAATGTATGAATATGAAACTAATTAGATTATTTTTTTTATGCGTGTTTAGTTTAATTTCGTTATTGGTATCCGGACAAGTAAAAGAGAAAGATGTTTTCAGAGCCGAATTTGGCGCTTTAGGTGGTGGCTCATTTTATCTGGGAGATGCTAATAATTTACTGTTCAACAATATGCAAATTGCTTATGGCGGCTTTTTTCGGTATGTACTTGATACTCGTTTCGCATTGAAAGCAGAATTAAACAGAACTTCTGTTGCCGGGAATTACTTAAACTTATCAAATCAAACTGTTACATTCGTAAATCCGGTAAATACTATTGATATTTGCGGAGAATTCAACTTCTTCGATTTGGAAGACAATCCTTACAAGCGCTATAGTAAAACTTTTTCACCGTACGTTTTTGCAGGGGGTGGTTTAATGAATTTTTTGTATAAAACCAAACAACAATTTAAACTCAATTACTCTTTTGGGATAGGATTAAAAGTAAAACTGAGTAATCGCTGGAATTTAAATGCACAATGGTCTAATAAATTATTATTATCAGATCAACTTGAGAATGATGGTTTTTTAAACAACCACAACAATCAGAACCTGAACGGTTCAAATATTTTAAATAATGACTTACTTTCCACTTTAACTATTGGAGTCAGTTATAATATCTGGAAAAAAGAATGCGATTGTCTAAATAGCAACTATGGATCTGGTCGAAAAGTGAGAAAAAGTTATAAATAAACATGTCAACTTTCAAAGAAAAAATAGATTTAAACCGTTTACCAAAGCACATTGCCATTATTATGGATGGAAATGGACGGTGGGCTAAAGAGCGTGGTTACGATCGGATTTTCGGGCATCAAAATGGCGTTAC
>JBBQMQ010000454.1:0-3910 GCA_038329115.1 Bacteroidales bacterium | reverse complement strand
TCTTTTCTGCAGGTTTGGTGTTAAGAAATATAGGAACTCAATTGAAAGGATATTATTCGGATGAAGGCGTACAACATATTGAACCCATGCCGTTTAATATTGAGTTAGGGGTTACAAAAAAACTGGCTTATGCGCCGCTTCGTTTTTCGCTCACACTTCAGAATTTACAACAGTGGGATTTGAATTACCAGTCTAAAAATCAGCCTATTGATATATTGCCATCTGCGAATTCAACAACTTCAACCAGTAATACGATAAGTTTCGTTGATATGGCATTTCGTCATACAATATTTGCTGTAGAATTTGTTCCTACTAAAAATTTCTATTTAACAGGTTCGTATAATCATCGCAGGCATCAGGAAATGGTTATGTCAGGCTTTAAAAGTATGGCAGGATTTTCATTTGGGGGTGGAATTAAACTCTATAAATTCCATGTTGGATTTGGAATGAGTCAATTTCAGGTTGGAAATTATTCCTATCAATTTTCACTGAGCACTTCACTTAACGAATTTAGATTGTAACTAAATTGCTTGTTAATTAATAGGTTACAAAAAAATCAAACAATAATGAATAAGATTATAGTTGCAATTGATGGTTTTTCATCTTGTGGAAAAAGTACAATGGCAAAAGAACTGGCTCGCGAAAACGGTTATATTTATGTCGATTCGGGTGCCATGTATCGAGCCGTTTCGTTGTTTTGTATTCAAAACGGTTGGATTACAAATACAGAAATAAACGAAACGGAACTGGAAAAACACATTACATCTATTCTGATTGAGTTCAAAACCAATGCAGAAGGGAAATCCGAAACCTACCTAAACGGAAGAAACGTAGAAAACGAAATCAGAACGCTCGAAGTGGCAAATGGTGCAAGCCGGGTAAGCACATTAGGTTTTGTTCGTCGGGAACTGGTTCGTCAGCAACAGCTTATGGGAATTAAGAAAGGCATTGTGATGGATGGTCGTGATATTGGAACAGTTGTTTTTCGGAATGCTGAACTTAAAATTTTCCTCACTGCTGCACCGGAGATCCGTGCTAAACGCCGGCTGGACGAAATGGAAGCCAAAGGCGAAAAGATAAATTATGATGAAGTACTTGCTAATGTAAAAGAACGTGATGACAGGGATCAGAACAGAGATGAAAGTCCTTTGCGCAAAGCAGATGATGCTGTTATCATTGATAATTCCAACCTGACCCGCGAAGAACAACATGAAGTTTTAAGAACTTTGTTTATCAAAAAAACGTTTGAATAATTCAATTATTTATGATTTTTGATATGCGATTGATTTTTATTAAAATCTTTGATTTTTCTAATCATAAATCAATGTTGTTAAGTTAAGGGTCTTCATTGAATGGAATCTTTGTGAACCTCAGTGCTTTTGTGACTTAGTGGCTGTTATTTTTTTGCCACAAAGACTTTAAGCCACAAAGTATCACAAAGAAATAAACTAACTAAACGACATTGAATCATAAATTATAAATCAAAAATCATAAATCAGAAATTGCAACCGTGTCCAATATTGAAATAGATAAAAAGTCAGGATTTTGTTTTGGAGTGGTTAATGCCATCTCGAAAGCCGAAGAAGAACTTGCCAAAAGTGGTACATTATATTGTCTTGGCGATATTGTCCACAACGGACAAGAAGTGGAACGTCTTACCAAAATGGGTTTAATTACAATTGATCACAAGCAGTTTGAACTCTTACATGATGTGAAAGTGCTTCTGCGCGCACACGGCGAGCCGCCTTCAACCTACGAAACCGCCCGAAAAAACAACATTACACTAATAGATGCATCGTGCCCGGTAGTTTTAAAACTGCAAACCCGTATCAAAAAATCATACGAAAATCTGCCAACCGATGACACACAAGTTGTGATATACGGCCATATTGGTCATGCCGAAGTGAATGGATTGGTGGGGCAAACTGATGAAAAGGCCATTGTAATTGAGACAGAAGCTGATTTGTATAAAGTAGATTTATCAAAGAATATTCGTTTGTTTTCACAGACAACAAAATCGTTGGAAGGTTTTAATCATTTGGTAACAAGCTTATCGGATCAGATAAAAAATGATGTAGATTTTGAATATTATGACACAATTTGCCGGCAAGTTGCTAATAGAATTCCAAATATTACTACTTTTGCAAAACAAAATGATATTATAATTTTTGTCAGTGGCAAGAAAAGTTCAAACGGGAAAGTCCTTTATGAACATTGCAAATCCATTAATCCGAATACATTTCTTGTTACAGAGGCTGACGAAGTAGAAGATTTGAATCTGGATTTCACTAAAAAGATTGGAGTTTGTGGCGCTACTTCCACGCCTCGCTGGCAAATGGAAGAAGTTGCTGCCAGATTAGAAAAAAAGGGACAGATATAAAAATAGATATTAGTTTTAAGGAAAATTTAAAAAGGTAAAGGATGAAATATGAAATCAAATGTATTGGTGTGCTCACTTCCGGTGGCGATGCGCCTGGGATGAATGCCGCCATTCGTTCGGTAACACGTGCTGCCATTTTCAATGGTATGCGTGTAAAAGCAATTTACAGAGGTTATAAAGGTTTGATAACGGGTGAAATTAAAGAATTTCAAACCCAAAATGTAAGTAATATTATTCAACAGGGCGGAACAATCCTGAAAACCGCTCGTTGTATGGAATTTCATACGGTTGAAGGCCGCAAATTGGCTTACAAAACGATGAAAGAGGAAGAAATAGATGCATTGGTGGTAATTGGGGGTGACGGAACGTTTACCGGAGCACGCATTTTTGCTCAGGAATTTAATGTTCCAATCGTAGGACTTCCCGGCACAATTGACAATGATTTATATGGAACCGATTCAACCATCGGTTACGATACGGCTTTGAATACAATTATTGAAGCAGTTGATAAAATCCGCGACACGGCTTCGTCGCACGAAAGGTTGTTTTTTATAGAAGTAATGGGACGTGATGCCGGTTTTCTTGCGCTGAACAGTGCGTTGGCATCCGGAGCAGAGGCGGCTATTATTCCCGAACGTGAAACCAAGGAAGATCAACTTGAAGAATTGATTAAAAACGGTTTCCGCAAATCAAAAAACAGCAGTATTGTCATTGTTGCCGAAAGTGACGTTACCGGTGGTGCAAACGGTTTGGCTGAACGAATGAAAGTTGAACATCCCGAATATGATGTGCGTGTAACCATTCTCGGTCATATTCAACGCGGCGGTTCTCCGACTGCTTACGACCGCATTTTGGCAAGTCGTATGGGCGTTGCAGCCATTGACGCATTAATGGATGAACAACGGAGTATTATGATTGGAATTGTAAATGATGTAATTGTACACGTTCCTTTCACCAAAGCCATTAAAGATGATAAACCGGTAAATGAAAATTTGCTGGGCGTAATTCAAATGCTTTCAATTTAGATGCCCCTAAATCCCCTGAAGGGGACTTTAAGAGCTGTGGCTAATTTCATAATTCTCACCTGATTAAAATTTTTTTAAGTCCCCTTTAGGGGATTTAGGGGCAGATTTTCATGACAACTCAATCCATTTTATTTGTTTGCCTTGGCAATATTTGCCGTTCACCAATGGCAGAAGGAATTTTCCTGAAAATTTTAGAACGCGAACACGCTGAAAACCGTTTTGAAATTGATTCGGCTGGTTTGTTGGATTACCATGAAGGAGAATTACCGGATAGCCGCATGCGTTTTCATGCTTCCAAACGTGGTTATAATCTCACACATCGTTCCAGACCTGTTGTGAAAGCAGATTTCAACCGGTTCGACATGCTAATAGGCATGGATGAAGAAAATATTGCCGGACTGAAACGCATGGCTTCTACACGGGAACATGACTCTAAAATCTATCGCATGACTGATTTTTGTATACAAAAACAAGCCGTTTATGTTCCTGATCCGTACTATGGTGG
>JBBQMQ010000453.1:0-3925 GCA_038329115.1 Bacteroidales bacterium | reverse complement strand
CATCTAAATTGTTCCCGTTCGTTTTTTGGCTTTCTTCAATGTCAACATTCAGAGTTTTTGCGATGAATTTTCGTTGAACACTGAGACTTGCGGAGAGATTTTGCTTTACTCTCAGAAAGATAAACAGATTTAGTATGTATTTAACCATAAAGCATTAATCGGATATTTAAAATTTAAAAATCCAATAGATTCTTCCACATTATGAAGTGTAAAAGAATTACAGCAATAGTAAGAAGTTTCTTATAATCCATTATTTTTTTGTCATTCTATGAAATTCAGTCAGTTCCTGTTTCGTTTCTTTCGACAATTTAGTGGCCGGAATTCCACGAATAGCTCCTTCTAAGCCATAAAGCAACTGAATGCAAGCGCCCGGATCGAGTGCCTGAAGCCTAATAAATGCTTGTTCTGTTCCTGCTGCCAGCAAGTCGGCATAAGAATTTATTCCAACTTGTATCAGTTTGGATTCTGTGTCTTTTCCAATGTTTGGCTGTTTTGATAGGTCAGAGTTCATATTTTTCAATATTTAAAATTCTGAAGTTCATTTAGAAAAATTTTATTTTCTTCGGGAGTTCCTACAGTAATTCTCAGGCAACCAGCGCATAACGAAACTGTATTTCGATTTCGAATTATAATACTTTTAGAAACAAGATACTGGTAAACGGCATTAGCATCAGGAACTTTTACCAAAACGAAATTGGCATCTGTAGGATAAATGTGTTCAATGATTGATAATTTTTGCAATTGTTCAATCAAAACAGTTCTTTCTGTTAATAAAACTTTTACCCAACTTTTAACCTGATCTGCATTTTCTAATGCTTTCAAAGCTTGTTTCTGAGTCAGAATATTTATATTATATGGATATTTTATTTTATTCAAAACCGCAATAATTTGCGAAGAAGCAAAGGCCATCCCTAGACGGATAGCTGCACTTCCCCATGCTTTTGACAGAGTTTGCAGAATCACTAAATTAGGGAAATCTGATATTTTTTCTGAAAAACCGATTTCTGCTGCAAAGTCAATATATGCTTCGTCAACCACTACGATGCCCTCAAATGCCCTCAATAATTTTATTATTTCATCACGGTTCAAACTGTTTCCGGTTGGATTATTTGGCGAACAGAGCCAGATTATTTTTGTGTATAAATTGGTAGCGGCAAGCAGTTTATCTGCAGTAAACTGAAAGTCTTCATCAAGCAATACTTCTCTGTATTCTACATCATTTATCGATGCACAAACCTTATACATTCCGTAAGTTGGTTCTATCGCTACTACATTATCCACACGCGGTTCGCAAAATGCACGGTACAGTAAATCAATGGGTTCGTCGCTACCATTTCCAAGAAAAATATTTTCGGCCGGCACGTTTTTAATTTTGGAAAGCAATTCTTTTACTTCCCATTGTAACGGATCAGGATAACGATTAAAAGGCGAATTGTATGGATTTTCATTTGCATCCAGATATACTGAAGCTTCACCTTTGAATTCATCGCGTGCTGAAGAATATGGCTGAAGGTTCCGAATGTTTGTACGTAAAAGTTTTTCTATATTCATTTTGTCTTAATTTTAATGATTGAGTTTTCTGTGATTATTTTTCTTTCAAAATAAACTCAACTCTCCTGTTTTTTTGTCTTCCTGATTCGTTATTGTTTGGAGCAACAGGTTCGCTACTTCCCTTATAACTGAATGTGATTCTGGATGTTTCAATACCTTTCTCGATTAAAAATGATCCGATTTCCTTAGCCCGTGCCAAAGAAAGTCTGTTATTGTATCCGGCATTTCCGATTGAATCGGTATGACCGATAATTTCAATATTTAATTTCGTATTTTTATTCAGATAATCTGCCAACTGGCTCAATTCTTCTGTAAAATTATTTCTTAATGACGTTTTATTGAAATCGAAATAAACGTTATTCAGAACATGTTTTTTGTTGACCTCTGTATTTTTATTGCTTGTTGGCGATTTTTGAATTACAACCTCAGATTTTATATAATCGTTGACATTCAATTGCTTAATATAATCCTGATAAAATACCGGTAACCCTAACATGCTGGTGTTGTTGTTTAAAAACACAGCTTGTGGCTTAAACGAACATCCTTTTCCAATTGTATTCGGTTTTTCAATTGATGAAAGATAACGTGATTGATATTCTGCAATATAGATTTTACCATCAATTCCCAATTGCAGTGCACCAAAAACTTTATCCGTACTGCTTTTTCCAATCAGACAGATGGATTTTTGAATTTCAGCTTCATTTCCGGCCTTTAAATTTATCTGATAAATCATTCCTTTGGATACCAGACCAATATATAATAAATCGCTGTTTGGCGAAAATTCCACTCCATAAGGATTAAAACCTGTATCAAAAGAAATGGTAACCGGATTTGAAATTGTTCCGGATTTTTGATCAAAATCAAAAATCTGAACTATTCTATCACCATTTACCGCCACTGCAAGTTTTTTCTTGTCGGTTGACAACTTCATGTAACCGATTGTGTTGTAAATAGTTTCCTTGTATTTTATTCCGACATTCGAAATGACAGGATTCTGAGACAAACCATTCTTTGTTAATAAATAAGCCAGAAAAGCATTCGAATTAAACTCATGGATAATTATCCATATATCTTTATTATTTGAATGTTTGGTTGCAATAAGTTTTTCAGTACAAAGCTCATTAATCAACTGGTTTTTCTGAATTATATCTCCCAAACCCTGCTCTTTGGTCATGTCGACAATAGAAAAGCAAAATCCACCTTTATTGGCCTCCCAATCCATCGTAAAAATGTAAAACAGGGTTTTACTTTCAGGTTTTGGAACAATTATGGCCGATTGAGTAGAAGAAAAGTTTCCATTCAGGTTATTCCCGTTTGGCATCAAAACATTATTTTTATTCCATACCGAAACGCCATCCGTGTAAAATAACAAATTCCCTTTTGAATCTGAAATGACTGAACATCCTTCGGTGGTTTTGATTTTACTTCCCACAAAACCAACAGGATGTCCGCTTGTGAAATCGATTCCGGCACCAAATCCAAAAACCCATTTGCCCGATTCAAACTGAGCCAAAACAACATTTGGAATCCAAATTATAAATCCGACCAGAAGCACTAATAATTTCCTGTTTAGTAATTGCCCGAAGGATTTACTCATGTTATTTTTTTGTCTTTCAAAGTGACATTTAATTATCTTCTGTGGCTGCTATATCTTTCTTCAACTTCTTTTTCTTCACTTAATCTCACTTTAACGGCATTGCTGTGAGCTTGTAATTCTTCGCTTTCAGCCATCAGAATGATGGCATTACTCAAATTGGTAAGCCCTTCCTGAGTAATTTGTTGAAATGTGACTTTTCGTATAAAACTATCGAGATTGACACCATTATATGCTTTTGCATAACCGTTTGTAGGCAATGTGTGGTTTGTTCCGGAAACATAATCACCGGCACTTTCAGGTGAATAATTTCCAAGAAAAACTGAGCCTGCATTCACAATATTTGCTGCAACTCCCATGTAAAAACGGGTAGAAATGATAAGATGCTCCGGTGCATATTCATTGGTCATTTCCACAGCTTCTTCCAATGTTTTTAATACAATAATTTTGCTGTTTTCCAATGCTTTGCGGGCAAATTCTTTTCGTGGAAGTTGTTCAAGTTGCAATTCAATTTGCTCCAAAACAGGTTCCACAATTTTCTCACTTACTGTAATTAAAATTGCCTGACTGTCTACACCATGTTCTGATTGCGAAAGTAAATCGGCTGCAATAAATGCCGGATTAGAGGTCTCATCGGCAATCACTTCAACTTCAGAAGGACCGGCAGGCATATCAATGGCTACATCGCGCAACGAAACCAACTGTTTTGCTGCCGTGACATATTGATTCCCGGGCTTTTTTTCAGGAACGAAGCTGGCAAATGTGCGGATATGCAACGAA
>JBBQMQ010000452.1:0-3934 GCA_038329115.1 Bacteroidales bacterium | reverse complement strand
CCGGGAGGTGTGTGGGTAGTTATTCTCATTTCAATAGCATGCAGTAGCTGAATGCGCGGAAATAGATTGCTTAAATTACAAACTAATTTTGAGCAGAAAAAAAATTAGTGATTTCGAAAATAGCTGATTTTAAACCTTCAATCCTTCCTCTTAATTTTTCCCGGGTTTCTCTAACATCATTATCGGTATGCATTAGTCTGGACTCCAAGTGTCGGATTTGATTGGATAATTCTGTTATCAACGGATTAATGTTGATTGATTTTTCCGGAAACACTGGTTTAATTTTTCCCTGAAAGCTTAAATCAATAAGTTTTAAATAGTCCTTAAAATTGTTGAGATAATTACGGTCGTCTTCCAGATATTCAAATGTCTTTAATTTGATATATTCAAAAAGTTCTGAGGATATTGGCATTGCATGTTGTCTGTAATGTTTCCTGTGAGCGAAACTGTTCGAACAATAAACTTTAACTCCTCCCCATTCAAGGTCATGCGTAACATCAATGTTAAAACGAAAACTATTCTTTTTATCTGCTGAAAATAGGACAATCTCGTATTTTGAAGAATATGGTTTGTCAAAATATATTTCAGCCTCTCTATATCTGAAAGTTTTTAAAGCATCAATGGAAACAGAAAGGTAATTATTGAAGTCTTCCTCAGTAATTTCTTTGAATTTATCCCATTCATCATTTTGGGGACGGGTAATTTTTTTGCTTTTAAGACGATCAATATCAATTGAAATGGATGGTATATCAACATTTTCATTTATAAAGATCTCTTCAATCGGTGAGTTTCTAGTGATTGATTTTTTATTACTGTAGCTTGTAAGCGATGTGCTACGCTTTGTTTGCAAATAGTACCTATCCATTGTCTTTTCAGTTTGATGTATACCAAGTTACAAAATTTGGGGCAAACACTTCGCAGGGAAAAATAAATGGCAATAATGCTTCTGTGGGCAGGGAAAATTGTGGGTGTGAGGCACGAAACACGCACACGTGGGGTGCTGAAGCTGGGCGGTGAACGAATGAAGTAGGGAGCTGTGAAGTGAGGAACGAACGGAACGGCGACCGGATGAATGAGTGAGAGGAACCGGCTGCAAGCACATAGCCATGCGCGAATGATCCTTTATTTTTACCTGCACCATTAAAGGGTGGTGGGGAATTTTGAGGCTTTTGGTTTTCGGGGTAAACTCTATGCAGGGCATACCGCTGGTTGGCATGGGGAAAAGCAAGGGTGGTGACTGAATGGAAAGTAGCGAATCGGGAGGTGGTGGAATGGAGCTTCACTTTTGGGCTGTGTCATTTGGATTGTGTTTTGGGACAGCCAAAGGGAAGCGTAATGGAACGACGGATAGGCATGAGCGAAATGGAATGAAGGAAGCACTCTTGCGTGGGTTGCCGTGGCTGGAGGCTGACAATGAACGGAATGGAACGGAAGGTGGCGGAACGAAGTGTAGCCCTGGAGTGTAATGGAGAGAAGCGGAAGCCGCCTGCCGCAGGCATTGGCCGTAAAACACTTCATGCCCTGCACCTTAGACGGGTGGTGGGGCTTTTTGTGGTTTTTTTTTCCGGCGACAATGATGAAAAGAGTGATGCTGATCGAATACCGGGTGGGAGGGGTTTGTGCGGCTATTGTACATAGCGTGATTCTAAGACAGTCCAGCCGTTTTTCAGGGGTTCGGCTGGGGGATTCCCTGTTATAGAATAGCGCGTTATGTATCAATAGCTTTGGGGTTGAATTTTTTGGCACAAGCGTAACGGTGGAGGCGGTTGGAGTGAAGCGTCTTTTTGCCTTGTGGGTTGGCATAGCTCTTTGGATTTGAGGGACGAAAACACAATGTGCTATTGGTGCGTTGGGACGCAAAAAGTGTGACAAAAAATGAAACCGTGGGCAGGAATTTGTTGGCATCATCCCTCAAGCATGGAGTCGTTTCGGACTTAGTATGGCATTTATCCTGATTTCAGTTTTTAAATCGGCCACAAGGCCACTTCCCCAAATGATTACAGTATCATTTCCAATTTTTTGCTGTAGATAATCTATTATCCTTCCAATTTCAGACATTGTAATTTCATGTTCAGTAAAGGATTCTGTGAAAACTAAAACACTTTTAACCGATACCAATTTAATACCCCATAAATACGGTGAACTAAACATATCAAGTAGCGCTGCCTCAATTCGATTTTTACCATTACCGACACCAGAGATTACGGCAGAGAATCCATTTGCTCCTTGAATTACCGATTTTAAATCATTTAAATCGATGACCGGGTATATGAAGTGTTTCGTAGATAATAACATTCTAAGTATGACATCGATTGGAGTTCTAAAAATCGAATCAGAGTATTGAAATATTTGAGTCAGGCTTAGATTTACATGTGAATTCGCAATTTCATCAATTGAAAACTTTAAAGCAATATCTGAGAATCGAGATTGTAATTCAATTCCATTTAGTATGTTCTCATTTATAATTTCACCTTCAAAAAGACCTGGAATTGAAAAGATTGTAATAACGATACAGTCTAAATTATGGCAAAATTCAGCGATGATTGGCAAGGCTCTGGTTCCTGTTCCTCCGCCCATTCCGGCAAGAATGAAAATAATCCTGTAATCTTTGGTGATAAAGTTTTTTAATGTCTGAATACTTTCAATTGCCAATTTTCTTCCGAGTTCCGGTTTAGCTTCTGTACCTCTGCCCATCGTCACATTATTCCCAATAATCAATTGTTGGCTTATAGGAATTTCTAAACTGGCTAGAGCTTGTTTTTCAGTGTCTATTGCCAGAAAATCGATGTCATAAACCTTCTGACTCAAATAGATGTGATTTAATGCTTTGCACGCCCCACTGCCAATACTAATTACCAATATACGATTGCTGTTCGTTTGAATATTTAATCTTTCCACTTTGATATAAGCATAAACTTTATAAAAATTTGCAAAGTCAATATTTTAGGACTATGAAAACTGAAAATGAACTAATTAATATCTTTTCAAGAGTTCAGTTATGAGAAATTTTGCTTTGCAATAGCACCTGGGCATTTGTCCCAAATTGGATGTTTTAGGGATCTGTAATCACCTGTTTGTTTACAACTAAAGACAAATTATTTTTATGATTGAACTTGGAAAACTTTACGGTAAGAGGGAAAATACTATTCCTTGTTTTTAAGAAAATATCTAATTTCTCTGGCAATCTGAATGAGCCTTTCTTCTGAAACAATCATACCTAACTGAGGGGTATTTATCAAAATTTTCTTGCCATCTTGACTTTGATGGAAAAAATATCTCTGAGATTTCTTTCCATTTGGAAGTTCAATACGCTTGTATTCAACACCAAACAATGCAACAATCTCGTTATAAGTTTGATTCACTTCAAAATACCCTAATCCAGAAATGATTACAACTGGAAAATTTTGGAAAAAAGATGAAGAAAGGACTGACTCTTTCCGGAATTTAATTGAAGATGTATCAGCATCAGCTGTCTTTAGACTTGGAGCTGAGTTTACCTCTGTTATAAATACATTTTCATGGAAATCTATGTTTGGATTTGCATTTTTTTCAAAGATAAAATTCATTAGCTTTTGGTAATTATACCATGTAGTGCTTGTGCCACCATTATTTACCCCTCGATAAATTTTAAATTTCTGACCTTTGTAAGGGTATAGTGGGGTGTAACTTATATTATTCCTTGGTTTTAGCTCGGGTAAACCGCCGGATAAAATTGCCTCCCAATCATTCAGGTTGTCCTCAATTTCCATCTTTCTTTGCTCCGGATTCGAATTAATGGAAGCCTCTTTACCAATTGGATATTCCGGCGATGCTGACCCCCCTTGTCCGGTGATGTTGACCCCCTACAAGGATTATGGTTCAGAGAACTTGAATGACTGACAATTTTACCGTTTTTTTCTTAAACTTTCACCTTTTAATTCAATTCTGTACGAGG
>JBBQMQ010000451.1:0-3962 GCA_038329115.1 Bacteroidales bacterium | reverse complement strand
TGTTGACATCAATGCACGCAGTGGAATATACTTTCTACGCACTTCATTGGAAGGAAACTCCGAAGAAATGTTGTGGCAATTTTACAATACGATACGTGAAATTGAAGCTACCTTCAGAATCCTGAAAACAGACCTTGACCTACGTCCCATTTATCACAAAAAGGATGAAAGTACAATGGCACATCTGCACTTGGGACTGTTGGCTTATTGGGTCGTAAACACAATCAGGCATCAACTGAAAAAAGAAAACATACACAGCCAGTGGACAGAGATAGTCAGGACAATGAATACTCAAAAAGCAGTTACCACAATTGCTCAAAACGACAAAGATGAGATTATTTTAATACGAAGATGCTCGGAACCAAACGAAAAAGTACAAAAGTTATATGACGCACTAAAATATAAATATGCTCCTTTTACAAAGAAAAAATCTGTAGTGCTCAAATCGGAATTCCGAGACTGGCAAATTCCTGACTAGCAAAAGTTTTAGTCAAAATTGCTGCAAAGTGGGTTAAAATTATTTGATATCAATGGGAATTTACCGTTAGTTGATACTCGCACAAAAAAAGACCGACAGTATATATACCGCCGGTCTTTTTTTGTTTAGAAATCGAAATTATTTTTTGGTTCTTATTATTTCCAATGCTTTTTTTACGGTGATATCATCTTTATAAAGCAATGGATAGAAGCCTGAATCACCTAATATATTCCGTGAAATATAGGCTTCAAGCTGAGTTTCGAGTAACTTTCTAGAAATATTGATTTGTTTTGGATTTGCAAGAACTCCTTTTGTCGTGGCAAAAGCCACAAAATCACTCAAAATATGTTGGCTTTCGAGATAAACAGCCATTTGTTGCCATGTCTTTATTCCTCTCAGCTTATCTCTGTTTCGATCAACGTATTGAAAAGCAAATTGGTACAAATAACCATAATTAATTACTTTATTCAGATACGGAGTATATTGGGTTGTATCCCTCGGTACAAAAAAGTCAGGCATTATACCGCCGCCACCATAAACAGTCCGTCCGTCGACAGTTTTATATTTGAGCGAATCGGCAACATGAATACTGTCTTTCGAATCAAATTCTCCATGATTAAACCGGTTGAGAATATCCATCTCATAAGCTTCAGCCTTGCCTCTTACATACGGTTTCTGAATGCTTCGTCCCGATGGAGTATAATAACGTGCCACCGTCAACCGAATTGCTGAGCCATCAGATAAATTTAGCTGCTGCTGAACTAATCCTTTTCCAAACGAACGCCTTCCAACAATAATTCCACGATCATTATCCTGAACAGCTCCTGAAAATATTTCGCTGGCTGATGCCGAAAATTCATCAATAAGAACTACTAATGGTGCATTGATGCAACTCCCTTTCCCATCCGATTTAGCCTCGGAACGTGGATAGGATTTTCCTACAGAATAAACAATCATTCTACCTTCAGGCAAAAACTCATTGACCATATTAATTGCCTGATCCATAAAGCCTCCACTATTTTCGCGCAAATCAATAATATATTTTTTAGCACCCTTATTGCGTAATTTTGCAATGGCATCCAGAAACTCGGAATACGTAGTTGCCGCAAATTTACTCACTTTAATATAACCAACCTGCGGTTCAATCATGTAAGCAATGTCAACTGAATTCACAGGAATTTCTCCACGAGTAATCGAGTAATGCAGGATTTCCTTTGTGCCATGACGCTTAATGCCAAGTTTTACTTTTGTATTGGCCTTGCCACGAAGTTTCTTCATTACTTTTTCATTGGTTATTTTTTTACCAACAAAAACAGTATCGTTTACCCGAACAATGCGGTCACCGGCCAAAAGTCCAACTTTTTCGGAAGGACCTCCACTAACCACGGCAACAATCATTATGGTATCATTCTGAATGTTAAACTGAACTCCAATGCCACTAAAACTTCCTTCCAACTCACTATTTACATTTTCCAAATCAGAGGCAGGAATATAAACAGAATGAGGATCTAGCTTTGAAACCAGATCAGTCATCATCTCTTCGGTCATTTCTTTTACATCAACCGTATCGACATACTGATTATTAATTATGGAAAGTAACTCATCTACCTTGTTGTGCATACCATGCCTCGAGAAAACATCAGTCAATTTTGACAAATCTGCACGTCGGGCAAGTAAATTTCCAAGCAATAATCCGCTTACTACAGAAAAAAGGACAACAAGAGCAAGTAATAGATATTTCTTATTCATATTTTAGTAGTGAAATTTTATTTTTTTAAGCAATTTCATTTTCAAGAAAAAAGACTTCAATTCCAGCACGTTCCAGTAATTCAACGCCATCCATAATCCGGTATTTTTCTCCATAAACAACCCTTCTTATTCCAGATTGAATTATCAATTTAGAACATTCAATACACGGAGAAGCCGTAACATAAAGCGTTGCATTGTCACTGCTGTTGTGCGAACGTGCCACTTTGCTTATTGCATTTGCCTCAGCATGCAAAACGTAAGGTTTGGAAACATTGTTTTCATCTTCACATTTATTTTCAAATCCTGAAGGTGTTCCGTTATAACCATCGGAGATAATCATCTTGTTTTTAACCAATAATGCACCTACTTTACGGCGTTCGCAATATGAATTTTCAGCCCAAATCCGAGCCATGCGCATATAGCGACTATCTAATAATTCTTGTTTTGTCATTGAAAATTAGTGATTGGTTGACTGGTTTATTGGTTAATTGGTTTTAGAAGTTCCGTAGCAAATTCTATCAGATTGACACCTGAGAAATTGCCAGAAGTCATAAGCAATAAAGCAGAATCGGAATAATTCAGTTCCCGTAGTTTTAATTGCAATTCATTCGAATCGGTAAAAACAATCAGATTCTTTCCTCCAAAAGCCGATTTAACTTGTTCCGGGTTTATATCTTTAAGTCGTTTATGATGAATAACTTCAGGATTGAAATAGACAAATGCCACATCCGCTTCTTCCATACAACCTGCATATTGCGGCAGAAAATCCTCGGTGAGACTGCTAAAAGTATGCAGCTCCATACAAGCTACCAGTTTTCGATCTGGATATTGATTTTTTACTGCTTTAACAGTAGCTTTAAGTTTGGATGGAGAATGAGCAAAATCTTTAAATGCAACCGAATTTGCCGTTTCACAAATTTTTTGCAACCGGTTGGATGCTCCCGGGAATTCAGAAATAGCCGAGTAAAACTGTTCATCGGTAACACCAATCTGACGGCAGGCAAGGCGAGCTGCAGTCATATTCTGCAAATTGTGTTCGCCGAAAACTTTCAATGCTACTTCTCCTTTTTTGGTTATTAAATAGGTTATTCCGTCCCTGACTTCATATTCAGGAGTATTGTAAGGAAATGGAACAATATCTCTACGTAAATGTCCGGCGATTTCGTTTAAATTTTCATCTCCATCAAAATAAATCAAACGCCCCTGAACTTCCATCAAATCCACAAATTTACTGAATTGTTCTACATAGTTTTCGAACGTTGGAAAAACATTAATATGATCCCACGCAATGCCTGTAAGTACAGCAATATGAGGTTTATATAAATGAAATTTTGGGCGACGGTCAATCGGTGAAGTCAGATACTCATCACCTTCAAAAACAGCAATGCGCGATTCGTACGACAGTTTCACCATATTGTCAAAACCTTCAATCTGAGCACCAACCATATAGTCGGCATCAATCTTCGATTGTTTGAACACAAACAATATCATGGCAGTAGTTGTTGTTTTACCGTGGCTGCCACCAACAACGATGCGCGTTTTGCTCCTGGTTTGCTGATAGAGATATTCAGGGAAAGAAAAAATATTTAAACCAAGTTCTTTGGCACGAATAAGTTCAGGGTTATCTTCGGCAGCATGCATGCCTAAAATAATGGCATTTAATCCTTTGTGAATCCTGTCTGGAAACCAACCCAGTTCGTCAGGCAACAATCCATTTTCTTTCAGCCTGCTAAGC
>JBBQMQ010000450.1:0-3964 GCA_038329115.1 Bacteroidales bacterium | reverse complement strand
TTATCTTGGAGTTCATTATCCGTTTGATATTTTGGGCGGAATCATAGTTGGTGTATCAGCAGCAATATTTTTATTCTTGTTATTAAAAAAATATCGTCCAAATGTACTTAATTCAGAGAAAAAGATATCAGATTTAGAAACCATAATTCCTGAGATTACATTAGGAATTTCTCTGATTGGAATTATTTTTTATAGCTTTTTCCTCTTTCAATAATGAAATAAATTTCCTGTTTTTCGGATTGAAATCATACAACCTAAAGAATTTCCATACAATTCACCAAAATCACCTCCAACCGAACAACCAACTTCCAAATTCAATAATTTTGGGAATTGTTTGTTGACTTCTAATAACATGGATGTGTTTTGAATCATCTTTGGATAAGGATAATCGTATCGACCGTAATTCTTGCTCAAAGAGCTCAGCAACTTATAATTATAGCCTAAGACACTTCCTTCAATTCCAAAATGATGAACCTGAACCCGATTGTTTAAAAAGCCGGGATAACCATTATTATTATACAGTGGAGAAGAAATAAATGGCGTACCAAGGCTTCTGGAATAATAACTCCAACCGGTTTGATAAACACTGTTGTTAAAATAACTATCTGCGCCACCGTAAATTAATCCGTCCCGATCATGATAAGGTCCTGATTGGTCTGTTGTATTTAAAAACTCATAAACAAGAGCCTGAATAAACGGAAAATGCTTATTACGAATAGAAATTCCCCAAAGTCCATCAGGTTTGTTTTTCGAAAGCCATAAATATTTGATAGGGCCATCTTCATTTACATTTTGCCAGTAAGCACCTATTTTAAAATTAGAAATATCAATATCCAACCTCATACTTTGAGAAATAATATGATTTCCCAAGGCATTTATCTGATCAGTAGTTAAGGCATCAGAACTTCCTGATTTTCCAAGGAAAATTGAAACATAATCTCGTAAACCCTGTGGTTGTTGCGATTGATTCTGTCCGAGGATATTTCCACCCCATTGAGCCACGTGATCCAAACCATACTGTAGATGAACCGGTAGATTTCCACCAATGCGTCCATAAAGATATTTATGGTGAAGGAAGACACCGGTGTTGTAAGTAGTATTATTAAACCAACCGTGAGCCACTGCACCTTTGACCTCCAGAAATCCATAGCTAAACGGAACAGGAATAAAATGTTCTATTCCAATAGTGATTTTGGGCATGGGTCGCGCATTTCTCGATAAAAGTAATCCACCGCAAGATAGTGTGGAATCTTGATTTCCAAGATTTTCTTCCCGAGATCCCATAATTAAATCAAAGACTAAAAACCGGGCTTTTCCATATAATTCATGGAAATAAATTTGTGTTGCTTGTGGATCGGTTTGGATAAGTAAATCTGCTTTAAAACCGTAATGGAATAAACTTTTTCTTGAACTGAAATCTTTTTCGATACCAGCCATTAGTCCTGCACTCAACGGATTTGAAGAAATTTTGCCATGCTGATTACTCTGCAACCAAAAAGGAGCATAGTTTCCTGTTGAGGCAAGTCCGTAAAATCCAAGATTATAATTTATCGTATCATTTTGAGCATGTAATAAGTTAGGAAAAAGAATAATTAAAACTAATAGTTTAACAATCTTCAAATAAACCCTTTTGACAGTCAGTTTTGAATTCATAAAATGTGATATTATTCGGGTTTAAAACTCCATAAATCATTAATAACCGTACTGTCATTATCTCCAAAACCAATATAACCTGTTCCATCGATTACAAAAGCTATTGCATTGGCTCGATTACCAGTCGGAATATCTCCTCGCTTGTACCAAACATCATGCTCGGCATTGTACTCTAAAATATCCGAAAAAGTTCTACCTCCGGTTAAGTCTCCTGCAAAATGCATTCCTGTGGCTACAAAGAAACGATCGTTAATGGTCAACGCAATTGCATTGTCACGACCATCGACAGGCAGCGATTTTAGTTTTTTCCAGTTACCGTTTGAAGGGGAGAACCTCCACCAGTCATTTTGACTATTTGTATGGAATCCGGTTCCAAAATAAACATGATTTCCATTTGTACAAGCAACTGCTCCAAACCGCGAAAATCCCGGAAAATTATTTAATTGTGTCCATTTATCTGCCTCAGGATCATAGCTCCAGAATTCATTGGTAAAAGAATAACCATTAAATCCCGAACCTACGATTATTTTGTTTTCATATTCAAAACTGACACATCCATCCGTGGCAAAACTTGGGAAATCCGCTTTTCGAATCCAACTGTCAGAAACGGAATCGTACATCCAAAAATCCTTCAAATAAGCATTCCGATCAGAATAAACAAAATAATCTAAATTAAATCCCAATCCAACATAGGCTTTTCCGTTTACTGTTGCAGCAATTGCTTTTACGCGGGCAACTCCCGGAAATGTAGCTTTTTCAGTCCAACGGTCAGAATCAGGATTATATTCCCAGCAATCATTTAGTTGTCCTGACTTGTCGGCATTTCTTCCCAGAGCGACATACCCTTTGCCATTAATCACAAAGGAAACCGCTGCAGAACGTCCGATTCCGGACATAACTGATTTTTTAAAAAATTGAATAGGTCGATAAGGTGAAACAGCAGCATCATTACATGAAAATAAAAACAGGCTAAATATAAAACCGCTTAAAGCATACAAATATAGTTTGTGAATTTTCATATTTTGAATCAGGTTTAAATCCGCACTTCGATGCCTTTTTCTTTTAGAAATGATTTTAATTCGGGGATTCCGATTTCTTTATAATGAAAAATACTGGCGGCTAATGCTGCATCGGCTTTGCCGTCATTGAAAACATCGACGAAGTGTTCCATTGTACCTGCACCACCACTTGCAATAACCGGCACATTAACTGCTTCCGATACCGCTTTAGTTATATCCAGAGCAAAACCATCTTTAGTTCCATCGTTATTCATTGAAGTCAATAATATTTCACCTGCTCCAAGGGAAACTGCCTGTTTTGCCCATTCAACCGTTTTAATATCCGTTGGAATTCTACCACCGTTAAGAAAAACATACCATTCACCGTCGATACACTTTGTATCAATTGCCAAAACAACACATTGGCTTCCGAATTGACTAGCTAAATCACTTATTAATTGTGGGTTGCGAACTGCGGATGTATTTACTGAAATTTTATCTGCACCACAAGCCAATAAAACCGAAACATCTTCGACACTCGAAATTCCACCACCTACAGTAAATGGGATATTGATTTGTTTTGCAATACGAGTTACGAGTTCTGATAAAGTCTTGCGTTTTTCGTTTGTTGCTGTAATGTCCAAGAAAACAAGTTCATCAGCTCCCATTTTGGCATAAAGTGCACCCAATTCCACCGGATCCCCGACGTCAATTATATTTTCAAAATTAATTCCTTTTACTGTTTGTCCGTTTTTAATATCGAGACAAGGTATAATACGTTTTGTTAACAATTTGTAATCAATTTATAATTAATAATCTAGTTATAGTTCTACTTTCAACGCTGTTTTCTCTTCGTTCCATTCTTTCAAAATAACTGATTGAATGTTGTTTACCAGATTCTTATCATAGGAACGTTCAACACGAACATAATTTTCAGTAAATCCAACCATTTTGTCGTTATCATGCCGACTTTCCCACAAAACAAATGCCTTTTTACCGATTTGTTTTTCATAAAATATTTTCATTTTTTCATCTGAGATTTCATGGAAAACATCGCTTCGTCTTTTTCGTTCCTGATTTGAAACTTTATGATCAATTTCGAGCATTTTTGTACCGGCACGTTCAGAGTAACTAAATACGTGCAATTGAGAAATATCCAGCGAAGAAACAAATTCTTTTGCTTTTTCAAATTCTTCATCAGTTTCTCCACGAACTCCAACAATCACGTCGACACCAATAAATGCATCGGGCAGAATTCTTTTGATGGTTTCGATTTTGTATGCAAATAACTCAATATCATACTTTCGCTTCAT
>JBBQMQ010000449.1:0-3970 GCA_038329115.1 Bacteroidales bacterium | reverse complement strand
TGAAAACGCACCAACAACCACCGGTTTATAAGCAGCTCTTCCCGAAACTCTTATTCTTTCCTTGGCTTCCGGTTCAATTTCCTTCGAAAATTCAACTACCTCTTTATTATTTAAATAATTATCATCCAGTTTTGTAATGGATAAATCATCAAATTCGGTTTCTATCCAACTTCCGCCGAGTGTAACTTCACCATTCGGTGCCATTCCGGAGTTTTTATCAACAATATCAATGCGGGGGATAGTTTCGTTGTTCAGAAATACACGAATGCGATTGCCACAAACTTCAATTTTCAAATCGTACCAAACACCTGGTTTTGGTTCAAACCGAAGTGGACGCAGACCCAAAAATTCATCTGTTCCCATATAACCCATTCGGCTAAGATAAAGCGTATTTTGCAATCCACCTCTTAAACCAACTACATATCGGTCGTACCGGTTAGCAGCCCTGAATCCCGCCCAAATTTGCACCTGGTCGGCTCCTTTTGGTGCACGTGCTTTAAATTTTACCGAATAATTTTTCCATTCGGCGTTGCCAAAACAGCTGTAGGCATCTTTCGAAGTAAGTACTCCATCTGCCACTTTACAACTACCACGCCCTACCGTTTTCAGAATTGGAGCTGAATTCGAAAAATCGGTTTTGAACTCCGGCTGCTGAGCCGAAATGAGTTGGTTTGTTAGTAGAAAAATAAGTGCGAAAATTGTATTTTTAAATGAAACTTTTATCATGATATTTTAATAATGGATTTTAAAAGGGAACAATAAAATTTATTTAGTTTAAGTGAATTGCCTCCAGCTTTAGCTGGAGAATATAAAAAGATGAATGAAAAATATTTGTAGTTATTTGTTTTCTTATCAATGATATAAAATTTTGGCTAAAGCCAATAAAAATTTAATTCTATTTTCCCTCCAGCTAAAGCAGGAGGCAAATAATGTGAGAATTTGAGAGAAATAAACGCCGACACCCTCAATTTTTAACAAACCGTACTGGTTTTTTATTTTCTGTACTTAGGAAATAAATTCCGGAAGCTAATTTACGCACATCTAAAGCGCCATTCATTTTTGTTTTTTCAACAATTTGACCTGATATATTCGTTATTAAGATATTCACTTCTTGTTCAACTCCTTGAATGGATATTACTGAAGAAGCCGGATTTGGGTAAACAACAAGGGCTTTTTCAGAATTGAGTTCAGTTTTAAATCCGTTAGGTTGCCAACTATTTCCTGAACTTTGAACCGAAAAAGTAGTTGGTGCATCGTTTCTAAAAGCCACCTGACCGCTATTTAGATTACTTACCGTGTTGCCTGTGAATGTTCCTGCTCCAATCGATCCCGATTTAATTAAAATTCCTTGCAATCCGGGATTAATAATTATATTCCCCGTAAAGGTTGCATTGCAACGTTGTACATCAATACCTAACCGGTGCGAATCAATAATGGTGTTCGATTGAATCGTTGCCGTAGCTGTGTCGGTAACCGATATGCCTCCTTGTCCATACGTAGACCGCATACCACAGCCTCGTAAAATCAAGTTGTTGGCTACTAAAACCGATTCGCAATCATTTCCGCTTGTGCCAAATTTGCCCACACGAATACCATTACCATCGGCAGGGTCGGTAATTAAATTGTTTTGCACAATGGAATTTCTTCCTCCTGCTACTCGCATACCATTTGCCCACGTAACTCCAATGGATGTATTGTTCAGTATTTTAGTATCGACCATATTCCCTGCTGCGCCTCCACCATTTTGTGCATTGATAGCAATGCCATCGTCACCGGCACCTACTATAAAGTTGTTTTGCGCAGTAAGTCTTAATCCTTCGTAATCAACTTTAACCGTTGGTCCATTATTTAAGTTGATGCCATCTGCCCAACTTTCGGTAGTACGACAATCGCGAATAATACCATCGGTACCACTGCACCAGAAAAAACAATGGTGTGCCCAAACACGTTCAACTGACCAGCCTTTTGCACCTTGAATGGTCATGCCGCTGTCGTGTCCCTGGGTTACATCTCTACCGGTTTCGGGGTTAAAAATGTATAAATCCTGAATTGTACAATTCGTTAAGTTCCATTTATGGCGATCGCCAATAATACGCGTATTGGTAGTGTACCACATTCCGGCGCCATAAATACATATACCAGTAACGTTAATAATCGACCCACCAGTATAATAATTTCCAGCTGGTATCCACATTCCTTTTTTCTGAGATTGGCAGGCTGCTATGCAATTTTTAAATGCTTGTGTATCGTCGGTAGTGTCATTTGCCGTTGCGCCATACACAATTACCGATAATGTGTTAGCGGGTTGAGTCAGAGCTGGCCCCACATTCTCAGTCAGGATAAAATCGATGCGATAATAAGGTGATGTGTTGTTCGCATCTTTTCGGAGCGTAATAGTGCTGCCAGCAGCCACCGCATCGCCTGCAATGAACGCACGGGACATATCGTAAAATCGTTTGGGAGTGCCGGTAGCCGGATTGTTGTCAATCATAGCATTTACGCCATACACCCATGAATATTTCGAAGTACATACAATGGTTTGACGAAAAACACCATCGACATACAGGTTTAATGAGTCAGTTATTCCACCACCAGTTGCCGCATCGGGCATTGAAACACGTACCACAATTGTGTTTGTAGTTTCGGTTGTAGTCCATGATACAGATTCACCTGTTGCATTGAGTTCAACACACTTTCTACCCGACGATTCAAGTTGCACTGTTGGAGCCGATGGTAATGATAACATAGCAAGTATGGTTGCACCTCCAATCAAATTTCCATCTTCGGCTTCATACATTTTGAATGGCATAGTGGCGCCTTGTGCAGAAATTCGCAAAATTGCTAAAAATAGAATAACAAAACAGGCCAGAATCCTTTTCAACATGTAGTATTTTGATTAAAAGTAAGGCAGAATTCAATGGTATTATTCACTTTAGGAGCTTTGGGTAATTATTAATTATTTCCATCCTTGGCACAAGATTTTGAGTATTATGATTTTGTAAATTAAAAGTCGGGTAGGTTGGAACAAGTAATTGGGAAATATTTGCAAGTCTGGGATCTACGTATTCGTAAAATCTAAGGCTAATAGAATTATCGATAAACTTTTCATTAATATATTTTGTCTTGATGATTTTTCTTTGATACGATGTCAAAGATAGAGTTGCACCAATTAAAATTGAATTAATAAATAATTAATATAAGCCTTATTTCAAAAAAAATGAATTCTTTTTGCGGAAAGTGATTATTTTGTGTTTATTCTGCCTTTATAAGTCATGCGATTAACCACTTGCTAGAAGTGGCAGGAGTCTCCGCAAGTATTAAGAAAGCGTGACGGTTGAAGAAAAAGTAAATTGGCAACCTCTATGTTGGGAGTCCAAGACTTCTATCAGCAAAAAACTCATTATATGTGTTATGCTATTATTTAAATTGGACTATTAGACAAATTAAACTCCGCTAAATGCACTGAAACCGCCATCAACTTTTGTGATTGAAAACGAGAGTATTTGCAACTGTAATTTGTAAGAAAAATCAGAGTACACAGCAAAAAGTATTTAGTTTTAAAACAACATTGTATTTTTTTGTAATGAGCGCATTTGTTCGTTACAAAAAACAGAAAAGTATTGTTATAATTAACGCACTAAATTAATTCTAAAAACAACTTTTTAAAACTGTATTTTTATAAATTATTCTCGCGGAATTGGTCAAATGATTCTTTATAAGCTACTCCCATAAAGTTTTTATAGTCCTCTACAAATTTCTCATAACATTGTTTTGCCTGGCTTTTTTTGCCCAGATTAAACAATGTCAAAACTTTGAGTTTTGCTATATCTTCATCAATGCAATCGTGTTTAAGAATTGCATCCGAAATGCGTAATACAAGAATAGGGTCACTTTTAATTTCTTTATTTTGCAAAAGCGATGTCAATGTCTCTATGACTAAATTTGTGTAATCGCCCTTAAAAGTATCGAC
>JBBQMQ010000448.1:0-3987 GCA_038329115.1 Bacteroidales bacterium | reverse complement strand
TTCATCTTCGAAAGAAGTGAAATAAACAGGAGTAGTTTCAAAATCAAGGAACTTCATCAAGTCGCGCAGTTCAACACGTACTTTTTCTATGCCCGGAATAGATGGAGATTTCCAAAAAGCACTTTCACGTACTGCGTGTATAATATCCATCTTTTCTGCAACAGCCGGAATAGATGCTTTTTTGCTTAGCTTCCCCGCCGTTGTAACAACTTTTTGAACCAATGTCTTGACTTTTCCGGAACCATTCAGAACACTCAATTGAATATCCAGCATCAACGCATCAAAGCGTTTGGCTAATTCATCTTCATCGGTTTCAGTCATTAACGAACCAACATGGTCGAACAACTCTTTCATATCCAAATCAGTCAATGCATTCCAGCTGTTCGGGTCACGGTATTTATCAACCATTTCCCAATGCTGACGAACTACAAAGCTATCGGTATTGAGGGCTTGTGTTTGCAAGGTGAGCTGATTAATCAGCGTATGACCATATTCTTTTAATTCTGAATCTTCGTAACTCAACAATATAAAAGCCAACCGCAATCGCAATTCAAACAGCCGTTGGCTCAATGTTTTGGTATTGGTAGCTTCAAAACCCTGCGGGTTAGCATTAAAGAATTCAAAGTTTTCGCAGAAATCAAATATCACGAATTCTTTCTTATCATCATTTACTCCAAACAAATCGACACAAAGCCGTGTTCCACGTCCTATCATTTGCCAGAACTTGGAACTGCTGCGTACAGGTTTGAAAAACACCAGATTACAGACTTCCGGGACGTCAATACCTGTATCGAGCATATCAACCGAGGTGGCTATCTGTGGCATTTTACTTTTCACCTTGAATTTATTCAGTAAATCATACCGGTATTCTTCCTTATTATCGATTACTTTCATAAATTCTCCTTTGTATTCGGGATATTGCAGGTTGAAACGCTCTTCGATAAATTTGGCGTGATTGTGTGAACGAGCAAAAATAATCGTCTTGGCTAATTTGTCACCGCCTTCTACTTTTATACCATGTTCCATTAAATGACCTATCACCTTGTCAACCGTATCGGTATTGAATAGCCAGCTGTTCAAAGCTCCTGAATCTATTTCGTCAGGATATTCTCCAGTAACAGGATCGGTAAATTGTTCTTCGTATTGTAGTTTTTCATCATCACTGAGTTCAGCATATTTTATACCCTGACGCTGAAATTTGATAGGAACAGAAATCGCCTTCGGTGGGACCAGGAATTTATCATTTACAGCCTGTTCCAATTCGTAAGCATAAGTTGGATTATTGGGTTCTAAATCAAACAGTGCATAAGTATCTTTATGTGCTTCAGACTTTGGCGTAGCTGTCAATCCAATACGAAAACCATCAAAGTACCTGAAAATATGTTTGTATCGGTTATATACTGAGCGGTGTATTTCGTCGAAAACAATCAAATCGAAATGCCCGACACCATATAGCCGGTTATCGCCATCCGTTTCGCCATCAATCATATTGATCATGGTCTGGTAGGTGGAGAAAACAATTCGGCTGCTTTCGTCTTCTTTTTCTTTTGTCAAATCAACAGCTGGTAGATTGGGCAAATAATCATTCAGATTAATCTTAGCCTGATGCACTAGTGCGTTCCGGTCGGCAAGAAACAAAACCCTCTTCACCCAGTTGGCTTTACTCAGAAAGTCAATCAGGGAAGCTGAAACACGCGTCTTTCCTGTTCCGGTAGCCATAACCAACAAGGCTTCCCTGTGGTTTTTGTCCAATATTTCGGCTACCTTTCTGATGGCTTCGTGTTGGTAATAACGATCTGTTATGGCATCGTTTATTTTCAGGCTGGCAAGTGGTTTACGGTAGGTTCTGCGTTGAATCAACAGTTGCAATTCGTCCTTGGTATAAAATCCATACACGGTACGAGGTGGATAATTCAGGTCGTCCCATATCCAGGTATGAAAACCATTGGAATAAAAGATAACCGGGCGTTGACCGAATTCCTTTTGCAAACAGTCGGCATAAAGTTTTGCCTGATGTTGTCCTACCCGTGCATCACGACGAGTACGTTTTGCTTCTACCAATGCCACAGGCTTTCCGTCATCGCCCCAAAGCACATAATCCACCCAACCATTGCCATCGTAACCTTCGCCTTTTGGCATTCCTTTTACCGGATATTCTGGTACATTCATTCCATGAGGATTCCAACCTGCTTCACGCAACAGCGTATCGATATAAATTTTACGTGTCAGTTCCTCGTTTGGGTCAATCGGTGGTGGAATAAAAGCGATATTCTGCTCTTTGATGGCTTTAATGGCTGCCAGTTCTTCTTGTAGTTGCTTTAATTCGTCCAGTTGAGCATGATAGGCTTTTTCTATCTGTTGGAGTTCGTCTTTGCTTTTATCTTTTCCGGGTTCTTTGTCAATGAGGTTTACATCAAAAGGCGGAATCTCCATCTTTTCTTCGCCATACACCTGTACTAACCAAACAATAAAACCAAATAGCAATTTCAATCCGTGCAATGCTTCCAGTGGTTTCATCTTGGATGTGGTATGTACAGCAGCATTGCCTTGCTTGCGTATCAGGTTAATTTGATTGAACTGCACCGGTGCAATAATCTGCTTAAAGCCATTATCGTGCATGAGGGAACTGAGCGAAGTATCATAAGGCAACTCCAAATCGGCATCGTGCTCGTACATCCAGCGCACCCATTCTTCCAGACTTTTACGGCAAAGCATAGCACTATACAATGGAGCACCATACACATGCGTTTCTGCTTCACGCGCTGTTTCGGCCAATGCCGACCATTGAGTAGGTATAAAATTGAAGTTGCTCATAGAATTATTGTGGTTTAATTTACCTTTACTAACCAGCGAAAATGTTAATAATCTCCATTATTTCGGTACTTACTTAGTTACTAGCTCCGTTACTTTTATCGTAATTAATCACACTTATTTCTCATCCGATTCCAAATTTTTCAGTATCCCCTTTTTAGCATTTAAATGTGAAATTACTTTTTCACCCGTTTTGGCTTCCAGTTCAAGGCGGGCATTGCGGGCAATTTCGCCACCTTGTTTGGCAACTTGTTCGTGTTCTTTCATTGTATCGGGGTTGGTTGTTTCCGAAATACGGGTAGTGGAAAGTTCTGCCAACATATTCAATACCAATTCCGTATTGGTCATATTGTCCCGCAAGTTTTCTTTTTTCAACCCCTTGAACTGCTTGTATTCTTTTGCTGATTTATCTGCCCAGGTTTTGTAAATAATATCCGTCAAGGTTGCAAATTGAACGCCTTCTTCCAATCCTCTCGATTTCCATTCGTCAGTCAAATCTTTCCGAATTTCAATGCTTTTGAGTCGTTGATTAATCCAATTATCGGAATAACCTAAACGCTTATAATCCATCATAGCTTGCTCTATCGACAATTCAGGGTCTTGCATTTGATCCAACCGCTCTTTGGCAACCTGCGCTATCCACAATTTAAATGGCTCTGCCTTGGGCGAAGGAATAGACTGAATCAACCTGAAAAGTTGCTCTGTGTCAGCTACATCAGTTTTATAATATTTGCCGTCAGAAGATGGCATTTTCAGTTGGTTACAATTTGTAACCAACTGACTGCCCTCTTTTTTTAGTCTGTTTTTCAAAACTTTCCAATAATTGTTTGGATTTAGGCTATCAGTCAATACGCCAACAACATCCACTATGGAGAAATACCACTCTTCACTTTCCTCGTCCCATGCAGTACGAACTTTCTTTTCCTCGAATATTTGAATTTTATCTTTCATAGCTGTAAAATCATTTAGTTGCTCCTTGCTTTCATTTTCAACTGTCCGATTTTTTCGGACAACTCACTACCTTCTTTTTCCAGCTTCTTTTTTAAATCATTCCAATACTTCCGTGGGCGATCGGTGTCAGTTAGCACTTCCACCACATCCACAATGGAGAAATACCATTCTTCGGTTTCCTCGTTCCAAACTGTACGGACAGTTTGCTCTTCAAATAGCTTTATT
>JBBQMQ010000447.1:0-3991 GCA_038329115.1 Bacteroidales bacterium | reverse complement strand
AAATAAGCTTCGGCAAAATCATGATCGATTTCAATTGCTTTTGTGTAGTTTGATAAAGCTGTTTTAAAATCTTTCTGCGAACACAAAATGTTGGCTTTATTGTAATAAGCAAATGAAAAGTCGGGGCAGAGTTCAATTACTTTATCCAAATCGTTCATAACCATTTCCAAATCAAACCGGTATTGGCTGTCATTGGGCAACTTGCCGTTATTTATTTTGTAAACCTGATCAACCTTCGCATTCAATTTATTACTTTCATCGAGCCGATATCTTAAATCCGCCCTGCAAAAATAAGCTAACATAAAATTGGGTCTCAGTTCTAATGTTTTATTTAAATCGTCGATAGCACTTTTCTGATTCAAAACCAAAGTAAATTCGATGGCGCGGTTAAAGTATAAATCGGGATTATTTACATCATCAGCAATTCGTTTAGAAATATCAACAATTAGATTAAAGTGGCTATTCACCAACTCATTTGTAAGAGCAAGTTCGTTATTGGTTATTTTTAATACCGAGCTAATCAACTTCTTATCGTTATATTGTTCGATTAGCGGATAATAAACATTTGTGCGACGAATCTCACTGTTTTTGGCATAATACGTCAAAACAAAATTCCGCTCATTGATAACATCGGTATAGGTATCCTGAACATTTCCTCGTATACTATTATCGTTTTCCTGAGGACTGGAATCTGAATCCTGAGTATTCAAATTATCGAACCTGTTAAACAAGGCGGTGTTTTTACCGGTAGTAATTTTTTGTCCGGCAGCCATTTTGTTGGTAGCAAGAATGGTTGCTTTGGATTTTTGCTTGTAAAATTCTTTGTTTGATTCAATGTTGGATGCCAGTTGACGGTATTTAAAGGCACTTTTCACATTACCCAGTGCATCTTCGGCTTCTGCAATACCCTGTAAAGCAGGAATGAAAAATGGATATTTTGCCAGCACAATTTTATAATCGGCAACTGAATTTTTATAATTCTTAAGTGTAAG
This sequence comes from Bacteroidales bacterium, assembly GCA_038329115.1. GTDB lineage: Bacteria > Bacteroidota > Bacteroidia > Bacteroidales > Paludibacteraceae > Paludibacter. Next base: position 2,999 of record JBBQMQ010000447.1, on the reverse strand, counting down.
TTCCAGAAGTGCCTTCTTCCAACGCACTTCCATATTGGTTGAATCTAAGCGTAATGCAGATGTGAAATCTCCTAGCGCACGGTTATTATCACCCAATGTTACCCGAATCATACCGCGGTTATAATAACCAAGAAATTCATTTTTATCTAATTTAATGGCATTATCGTAATCCAAAAGAGCTTGTTTGTAATTTTTCCGTTCATTATTCAGAATACCCCGATTAATATAATCACCTGCATAGGTCGATTTACGTTTGATAGCCTGATTGTAATCATTTAAAGCACCGTCTTTATCATCTTTAAGCATTCGGAGCATGGCACGGGCACTCCAGCTATAATACTTTGTACTATCGGTTTGTATAAAACGGGTATAGGTTTTTTCAGCTGCAACCGTATCTTTTAATTCGAGTTGAATCCTGCCTAAATCGTACAAAAAATTATATTCTTTAGGATTCAATTTTACACACAACTCAATATCCGAACTTGCAGCAGCATAATCCTTTACCTTTTCGTACGATTCAGCGCGAAGAATAAGGAAATATTTGTTATTAGGACTATACTTCAGTGCTTCTGTAAAATCTTTAATAGCTTCCGGAACAAAATTAAGTTTCTGCCGAACATATCCCCGGGCGTAGTAAGCGTATGGAATGAATGGGTTTAATGCAATGGCTTTGGAACAATCTTCATCGGCACCCTGAAAATCGCCCAGATTTATTTTAGCTTCAGCTCTCAATAAATACGAAACCGGAATATTTGGCTTCGCATTGATAGCCTGATTAATATAATGCATAGCAATTACATAATCCTGCGAATTAATTGCCCGTTGTCCGATTGACAATAGGCTATCGGTTTCAAATTGTGCAAAGGCAATAATCTGACAAAACAGACAAACAGATATGATTAGAACCTTTTTCAAATGTTGATAATTGTATTTGATTTCAGACTAAAATAAAGAAACAAATTATTTATTCAGTAACATCTACTGCACAACCTTCATTGGCATTAAACGAAGCCGGAACGTCAAACTGTTCGGTAGCCGAATAACCAAGATCAGGATCAGCAAGCACTTTACGCATATACAAAGCCCAAATAGGTAATGCCATACTGGCTCCTTGTCCCTGAGCAATATTATCGAAGTGAATGGAACGGTCTTCACCGCCTACCCATACGCCGGAAACCAATGAAGGAGTGTAACCCATAAACCAACCATCGGAATTATTCTGGGTTGTACCGGTTTTACCACCCATTGGCATCATCAAGCCATAGCGGCTTCTTATTCTTCCACCTGTACCTCCATCAACCACGGCACGCATCATGTAAATCATTTTAAACGCAGTTGTTTCACTGAAAATTTCGTGCATTTGCGGAGTGAATGTTCCGATTACATTTCCGTTAGCATCTTCAATGCGTGTTACATACAACGGATCAACCCGGATTCCTTTATTTGGAAACGCAGTATAAGCGTCTACCATCTCTGCTACAGAAATTTCACAAGGTCCCAAACATAATGACACAACCGGATCCAATTGTCCTTTCACTCCGAACGAACGCATCAGTTTAACCAATGCATCGGGTGTAAATAAACTCATTAAATAAGCGGAAATCCAGTTATCCGAATTGGCCAAACCCCAACGTAGGGTAATAATATCTCCAACAGTTTTTCCTTTTGTAGTGGTTTTTGGAGTCCACATTTTGCCGGTACCATCAGGTAATGAAACCGGTTGCCAGGTGGCTTTATCACATGGCCACATACCTTCTTCCATAGCAAGTGTATATAAATATGGTTTCACGGTAGAACCAATCTGCCGACGACCCACATTAACCATATCGTATTGAAATTCGCCAAACTCTGGTCCGCCTACATACGCTTTTACAAAACCTGTATGTGGATCCATTGACATGAAACCACAACGCAGAAAATATTTGTAATAACGGATTGAATCCATAGGTGACAAAATTGTATCAATGTCACCATTGTATGAGAATACCTGCATTTCAATACGTTTGTTGAATGAAGCTTCAATTTCGGAATTGCTGCTACCTTCTGCCACCATTCTGCGATAACGGTCGGATTGTTTCATCGATTTGTGCATAATGGCATCGATGTCTTCTTTTTTTACATTCCGGGCGAAAGGAGCGTAGCTGCGTTTCTTCTTTTCATTGAAAAAAGATTTCTGTAATACATGAATATGTTCATCCACAGCGTCTTCAGCATATCTTTGCATGCGCGAATCAATGGAGGTATAAATTTTTAATCCGTCAGAATAAATATTATACGGCGATCCATCCGGTTTTTTGTTTTTGTTGCAAAAACCATAAAGCGGATTGGTATCCCATTGCAATTTGTCCTCTTCATATTTTTCTTGTTGCCAGCTGGCATAATCGCTTCTGCTAGGTTCTTTTGCCGTAAGCAGAATGCGGATATATTCTCTGAAATAAGCAGCTAATCCAAGTTTATGATCCACTTTCTGATAACGAAGTACAAGTGGCATTGCTTTTAATGAATCGTATTGTTCTCTGGTAATATAATCGGCTTTGCGCATTTGATTCAAAACCACGTTTCTACGATCACGGGTACGTTCGTTGAACCGAACCGGATTAAATAGCGAAGGGTTCTTACACATTCCTATCAAAGTGGCTGCTTCCTGAATTTTCAATTGAGACGGAGATGTGCTGAAATAAATCTGCGCGGCTGATTTGATACCTACTGCATTATTCAGGAAATCGAACTGGTTGAGGTACATTGCCATGATTTCCTCTTTGGTATAAAGTTTTTCCAGTTTCACTGAAATCACCCATTCAATGGGTTTTTGCAATGCACGTTCGATAAAATTATCAGCCTGTGGTGAATAAAGTTGCTTTGCAAGTTGTTGGGTAATTGTACTTCCACCACCTGAATTCTTGAGATGTAATATTCCCGTTTTAATTATAACACGACTTAAAGCACGTCCATCAATGCCAGAGTGGTCATAAAATCGGGCATCCTCGGTTGCAACAAGT
>JBBQMQ010000446.1:0-4030 GCA_038329115.1 Bacteroidales bacterium | reverse complement strand
GGTCTAAGCGCCTATACCAAATTAGTTATTTACGTTTTTGAATGGTTTTTTGTTGTTCGCGTTGCATTTTTTCAAGACGATCCATAAATCCACTTTTCTTTTTTGGATTTTTGATGTTATTGACCCGTTTGGCATGAAGTTGAGCCAGAATTTTCTTTTCGTCAACAAAACCACGAATGGCGTAAGTTTGAATAATCGTTATTAACGTTGAAACAAGATAATAATAGCTTAATCCAGAAGCATAATTATTGAACATAAACATAAACATAACCGGCATCAGATACATCATCCATTTCATCATTCCACCACCCATTGCATCGTTTGTGGGTGTTGTTGCCATACTTAATTTTGTAGAAAAAATACTAGCTACCGTCATTAATAAACAAAACAAACTGATGTGGTTTCCGAAATAAGTTGTAACCAAAGGAACGTAAGTATTCCAGCTTATAATGGAATCGTAAGCCGATAAATCCGTAGCCCACAAGAAACTTTGTTGACGCAATTCGATAGATGCGGGAAAGAAACTGAACATGGCAAATAAAATAGGCATTTGCAACAATGAAGGAAGACAACCGCTCAGAGGACTGACACCAACTTTACTATATAATTCGGTTGTAGCTTTTTGACGTTCCATCGCTTTGTCAGCCGGAATCCGAGCATTTATCTCATCAATTTCCGGTTTCAAAACACGCATTTTGGCGCTTGACATGTACGATTTATAGGTCAAAGGTAACAATATCATTTTAATAGCAACAGTCATTAACAAGATGATTAACCCAAAGTTAGTCATGAACCGGCTAAATAAATTGAACATTGGAATAATGGCAAACTGGTTTACCCAACCAAATATTCCCCAGCCAAGTGGTATTAATTTGTTTAATTTTAATTCATCCTCAGATTTAACTCCTTTGTCGTAGGCTGAAAGAATTTTGTATTGATTCGGTCCAAAAAATAAATTGAAAGTTGTCGGTTCTTTTCCTGTAGGATCAAAGGCAACTGTCATATTGGCTTCATACAATTTCAAATATTTTGATTCAGCATTTTCTAACGTACTTTTGAGGTTCGTGGACGTGAAAGCGTTATTAGCAATTAGAATACTGCTAAAGAACTGATCTTTAAATGCAATCCACTTTACTTTATTCTCAAGTTTCTTTTCGTCTGATTTGCTTTCACTCAGTTTTTCAATATCATCTGCAACAAATTTATATTCGATAGACGAATAACGTTCTTCAAAATTGCGACCTTTTTCCTGTTGCCGAATTTTTGAACTCCATTGCATATCCAGCGAATTAATGCCAGTAGGCATAACCGTAGTCATATTACTCGCCTTGATTCCAAAACTTAGCATATAATCTTCGGCAGGCAGTGTATATGCAAAATCCATATATCCGCTTCCGGTAGTTTTTAATCTTAATATAAGTGTTTGATTCCCCTTAGTATCTTTGGTGATTTCTGACACCGGCTCAAAATATAATTCAGATGTATTTATCACCCGGTTATTTTTTGTTACCAGTGTGAATCCCATAGAACTTTCTTCGGCATTAAATAAAACTAAAGGCAAAGAATCGTGAGTCTGGTATTTTTTCAATTGAGCAGAATAGACACGTCCACCTTTATTACTCAATGTTATTTTTACAAGTTTATTCTCAATGGTGTAAAATTTTTCAACTCCGGTTGATGAAGCGCTGAAATCACCAAACGAGTCTGCATTTTTAGCTGAAGTAGTATCGTTTTTTACAGTTGAATCATTTGTAAGAGTAGTTTTTGCATTGGCAGTAGTTATTTGAGCCTTTGCCTGTTCAACTAACGCAATTGAATCGTTATAATGTTTTTGTTTTGCTAAATCTGCTTCACTTGGTTTGTTAAGTACCGAAAAACCAATAATAATCAAAGCAATCATTACAAATCCAAGAATTGTGTTTTTATCCATATTTAATTAATTTACCCCTAACCCCTAAAGGGGCACATAGTTAGTTATGATTATTAATTTATTTATATTTTAATTTAGAAACTAATCCATTCCCCTTTAGGGGTTATAGGTCATTTCTCAATGGCTGCTTTTACAAAACTGATAAACAAAGGATGCGGATTTACTACTGTACTACTATATTCGGGGTGAAACTGAACGCCGATATACCATTTATGCGAAGTAAGTTCAATAATTTCAACCAAATCCGATTCAACATTCATTCCACTGCACAACATGCCGTTTTTCTCAAATTCAGCCTTGTAGGCATTGTTGAATTCGTAGCGGTGACGGTGACGTTCGCTTATATTTTCTTTTTTGTAAATATCGTAAACTTTCGATCCTTTCTTCAATTTGCATTTGAACGCTCCCAAACGCATGCTTCCGCCTAAATCGAGGATGTTTTTTTGTTCGTCCATGATGTCAACTACGTTATGTTTCGTGTTTGCATCAATCTCCGTACTGTTGGCATCGCAGTAATTCAGCACATTACGTGCAAATTCAATCGACATGGTTTGCATTCCCATACAAATTCCCAAACAAGGAATATTGTTTTCACGGGCATATTTCAGTGCTGCAAATTTTCCATCCATTCCACGTTGTCCAAATCCCGGAGCAACAACAATGCCATTTACCTTTTGAAGCTTTTTTTCTACATTTTCTTCTGTCAATCTGTCAGATAAAATAAGTTCGAGCTTTAATTTTTTATTGTTATAAGCACTTGCATGAAGCAGCGATTCAATGATTGATTTGTATGCATCCGGCAACTGAACGTATTTCCCAACGATGGCAATTCGAACTTCTTCGGTAGCATTTTCTAGTTTTTCAACAAAAGTTGTCCATTTTTCCATGTCAGCTTTTGGTGTTTTCTCCAAATCAAAGCCCATTTTTGTCAGTACCACTTCATCCAGTTTTTCCTGCTGCATATTCAGCGGAACACGGTAAATGGTCGGAACATCGATGGATTGCATGACCGCTGATTGCTCAACATTACAGAACAATGCCACTTTTTTACGAATATCAGCAGAAATATCATGCTCCGTGCGCAAAACCAGAATATCAGCCTGAACGCCTTGTTCCTGCAATGCTTTTACAGAGTGCTGCGTTGGTTTTGTTTTTAATTCTTTGGCGGCTGCCAGATACGGAACGTATGTGAGATGGATGATAAGACAATGTTTGCCGAGTTCCCATTTCAACTGACGAACACTTTCAATATAAGGAAGCGATTCGATATCACCAACCGTTCCACCCAACTCGGTAATCACAAAGTCGAATTCGCCCTTGCTTCCTAATAATTTGATGTTTCGTTTGATTTCGTCGGTAATGTGAGGAATGATTTGCACCGTTTTTCCCAAGTAATCTCCGCGACGTTCTTTGTTAATTACGTTCTGATAAATACGGCCGGTAGTAACATTATTAGCTTTATGAGTTTCAACACCCAAAAAACGTTCGTAATGACCAAGGTCGAGGTCGGCTTCGTGTCCATCCACTGTTACATAGCATTCGCCATGTTCGTAAGGATTCAGTGTGCCCGGATCAATGTTGATGTATGGATCCAGTTTTTGGTTAGTCACCTTAAAACCACGGGCTTGCAATAATTTTCCAAGAGAAGCGGCAATAATCCCTTTGCCTAACGAGGAGGTAACTCCACCGGTTACGAAAATGTACTTTGTATCTTTCACCTTAAATTTTCCTTAAAATTACAGTCTTTTGGTTCGTATTTTTAAGTCCGCAAAGTTCGGAAAAAAAACTGAATAACGAAAGCACTTACAACAATTTAATAGAATTATATAACTTGTTACGAATGAGGATATAGAAACAATGAAAACTAATTCACGTTTAAGTGAACTAAATTCTTTTTAGGTTTGTTATTATTAAAAATGATATAATTCTTGCACAAATAAAAATAAATTATCATCTTTGCACCCGAATTGTAATCAAAAAGAAAATGAACTCAATTTTGACAGTAAATAAATTTTGGTGGTGGCACTCGCAGATTAGCTAATCGTGAGATGTAACACCTATGTATATTGTCAAATTTAAAAAAGATATTACAAAAAGGCT
>JBBQMQ010000445.1:0-4038 GCA_038329115.1 Bacteroidales bacterium | reverse complement strand
ATGTAGATTGGCTTGTTGCAGCTGAAAAATTTGTAATTTGCAAATAACCAGGAGTATTTTCATAAGTTCCAAATGGCACTGAACCCCATGCTTGTTCCATCTTGTCAAATAACACAATCCAGTTAGTTGCTCCATCTTGTTTGGCTTCGACAGTTATTTTAGCCGGAAGTATTGAAGGATATAATGTAATTCTAAAATTATACTTTGTGCCATCCGTGTTGAATGTAAAATTTGTTGCTTCTAAACCTGATTGATACGCTGCGTTAAAAATTGAAACAGTTCCACCGCCAAATAATAATCGGGTTTGGAAATGACCGGCGGCATAATTAGTATGTTCAATTGGAGGCTTAATATAAAAGTCTGACCAATTTTGCGATGGAGTGATATCGAATGTTAATACTGCGTCCTGTGAAAATGGTCCAAATCCAAATGTTGGTTTTGTCAAATCGCTTATCAGTAGACCGCATATCTGCTGAGCATACCAACGATGTAAAAAATCATTTGGATGATTGATGTTGTTTCCGGTCATGCATCTAAACAACTTGTGTTTTAATAGTTCCTCATGCACACCAGTCATGTTGACTACTACCGTACCAACGCTTATTAATTCCTGAAGAACAGCATTATAATTTACTTGCTGACCTGCAAAAGTTGATTCAGGATTTGCAACAGTTGGTGAAACCAAAATGAATTCTGCATTAGGATTTTTTGATTTTACTGCGTCCATAATACCCTGTATTCTTGTTTTAAAAACAGAAGGAAGTACCCCAGCTGACCCATCGTTCATTCCAAAAGAAATAACGGTCAAATCTGGATTTTCAGGCGTTACAAGAGTCCCTACATTCTGAACACCCCACAAGGCATCCTTTCCTCCAACGGCCACATTTTTCCAAGCAATGGGAGAATTGTAGGTATTTTTAAGTTTGTTTATTACCAAATCTGGATATTGTGGCATATAAGGAGCTACTCCCATTCTTCCGCTTGCATTGCCACCATTAGTAATACTATTACCAATAAAAACAATTTTTACCGGGACGCCTGAATTCAATTTCTGTAAAGTTTTGGGTAAATTGGAAGAATCATAGACAGGAACAGGACCAGCCCAAACATTTGGTTGGTGGGTATAAGTAACTGCCAATTGCAGGTCGTGAAAGTAATGACCTTCGCTAAATAAAACATATCCACCACCCAACTTTGGTTGAGTTAGCGATCCTGAAACTGACGGATACAATTGTGTATTTGTTAAAAATGCTGCTGGGCTTCCAGCTAATAGTTTTAATTTCCCATTTGAGTAAACCCAATCTACATTTTCGACATATTCTTTAGTTAATGCAGCATTTTTTACTGACAGAATTTTTATAGGCACAAAAAGCAAAGGTGCTTCAGCAGGAACAAGACCATCATTTGACACCATCAGTACCGATTCATTGTACAGGGTATCGGATAACCAATAGGGGAACATGTACTGATTTGCATCATAGCTTGGTGTCTGAGCAGATACAGAAAAACTGTTCAGAAGGAATACGTTAATAATTATAACTAATGAGAACTTTAGTACAAAATAATTCATTTTCACTGTACTTTTTTTTTAATTATGAAGATTAAGAATTTAATTTAAACATTTAAGATTAGCAGTAAATTATATTAATTTGTATGGTTCCAAGCACCTATACTTAAAAATGAGTTTTGACTTACGTTTATATCTCTGCCCGATGAATCTGATAATTAAACCTTGCTATTGATAAAACGAGATTAAGAGAAATAGTTAGCGTAAAATTGTTTTAACTAATCATTTCAATTTTAAATCTCCTGGTTTTAGCTGACTACAATCTATTTTAGTACAAACTCGTATTTTCCTGCTTCAAGTTTCAATGGTGTTTCTACATTAAATTCATTTTTTTTGCCTTTTAATTTTATATGTTTTATTTTATTCGGAAAATTTAGTGCAGCAGTACTATTGGGTGGAATTATCACAATATAATTAACTACTTCTCCTTCCTTTTTCCATTCCGTAACAATATCCCCATATGGTCCTTTATGCGAAACTTTGATATCATTTAATCCTTCCACAAAATGAGGCTTTAAGATGATATTTTTAAAGCCGGGATTATTTTCGTCTATATTGATTCCTCCCAAGGCTTTATAATACCAGGCGCCAATTTCTCCAAACATTATGTGATTGAGTGACAAATCACTTTCGGCACTTAAATCCCAGTTTTCGTAAAGTGTTGTTGCCCCATTCGCTATCCAATACCCCCATGAGGGATAATCTACGGACGAAGCCAGTGTAAATGCTAAATCCGCGTATCCATTTTGACTAAGTGCGTTTAGAATCGTTTTTGACCCCAACAGACCCACATCGAGTTTCATATTATTCTGTTGAATTGACTCAGCTAATTTGTTTGCAATTATTTCGACTTTTTCTTTTGGAACTATTCCGTTATAAAGTGCCATACTCATTTCAGTCTGTGTACCATTTGCATAAATACATTTTTCTGAGTTCAAAAATTTCTTATTAATAGCTATTTTAATATCTTCAGCCAGCTTTTTAAAAAGAATTGCATCATTATAGAATCCTAAAATTGTTGCTGTTTTGGAAAGAATTAAAGCATCGGTATAATAAAAGTTGGAAGAAGTAAACTCTACATTTGATTTGCTTTTTATTGGCACCCAATCGCCCAATCCCCAATCTGTTAAGTTATCTTTTGCAACACTTTTGATTTTACTAACATAGCGTTTCATGCTTTCGTAATTTTCTTCCAAAATGCGCTTGTCGCCGTAAAACAGGTACACGTTCCACGGCACCAGCACCATAGAACTTGTCCAGTCAGGGCCGTTTGCCCATGTATAACCCCAGCCTGCTGTTGGAATAATGGCCGGTAGCGTCCCGTCTTCCTGCTGCTCATCCCGGTGGTCATCCATCCACTTTTCATACACCAATATACCATCGTAGTTGAATAGCCCCGTTTCTATTGCAATATGCCCGTCGCCCGTCCAGCCATTTTTTTCGCGCTGCGGACAATCGGTAGGGTATCCATACAAATTTGACAGGTAAGACATATTAGTGGCTTTCCAAATCTTTTGAATCAGTTCATTTGAAGTTTCAATTTGGCCAACAGGCTCCACAGCGCTGTGCACAAAAAATGCTTTCAGGCTGTTTTCATCCAATTCAACAGCATTGTCTGAAGTAACTTCGGCATATTGAAATCCTTTGTAGTTAAATTTTGGAGAAAACACTTCTTCGCCTTCTCCGTTGAGAATATAAATATCCGTTTGAAAGGGGTCGGTATCATCCGTGGGACGGTAATGCACTTCCAGTCCTTCATTGTACAGACGCCCTTCTTTGAGGTACTCACCGTGTTTAACTTTTAATACTGTTCCTTTCTTTCCTTTTACTGTTAATTCAGTGATTCCCGACATGTTATGGCCAAAATCATAGAGATAGCTTTTGTCATTGATTTTTGTGAAAGCCCCAGCTTTGTATTCCCTTACTTTCCGTACAGGTGGCAGTTGTTGCGAACTTATTTGCGCTGTTGGAGAAGCCACTTCAAGGACATTTTTCCATTCGCCGGTTTTCTGGTTATTATCCACATGTTCGGCTGTGTAGATGCTATTGAACTGAATTTTTCCAAACGAGGTTTTCCAAGATCTATCAGAGACTATTTTTTTTTGCGTGCCATCTTTATATTCGATTATCATTTCGAAAATAAAGCGTGGACGGGCTCTCCAGTGTGCCTTGTGAAAATCCCAAACCGCAATGGATTGATGATTATACCAACCATTGCCCAGAACTACATCAATTACGTTATCTGCCTTAAGCATTGAAGTAACATCGTAGGTATTGTAAAGAACTCTTTTGTCGAAACGGGTATAAATTGGGTTCATAAACGCATCGCTTACTTTCTGTCCATTAACCATCAATTCATGCAATCCGGCCGAAGCCAGGTAAGCAGTTGCTTTAATTACCGGTAAATCTGTCTTTGCTTCTTTCCTGAAATAAGGAGCTCTCTTTTCATTAACATCTTCACTATCCGTAAT
>JBBQMQ010000444.1:0-4039 GCA_038329115.1 Bacteroidales bacterium | reverse complement strand
GGTTATATCCATCTAAAGTACCATCATCATAACCATCATCATAGCCAGAATTATAGCCAACCAATTCACCATCTGTATAGCCCTGTATTTTTCCTGAATCGAACCCCGCGGAATATGCTTGTGATACTAAAGCGCTTAAGTCCACACTATAAGTTTGTCCACCTTCAGTAATCTCTAATACAGAACCATTTAATTTGATATTGGTAATTTTTTCATTAGTAATATCAGCATCAGCATCATCTACTAAATCATTGGCTACATTTTCGGCAGTTTTAGCGTGCAAAGCATAAGGTACACTCATTAATTGACTAGTACCTGTAATTGTATAATTATTACCTCCAGCTGGATCTGTCTCTGTTTGGATAAAAAATGGTCCGTTGCTCCATTCTATGGAGCTAAACGTACCCGAAACAACTATTCCAGAACCTATTTCTAAACTTACCAGACCGTTAGCATTGGTTGTAGGTGCTTGTGTTTCGGTATAAACCGTTGTTCCTGCTGCTGTACCTTGCAATATGCTTATTTGCATACCCACAGATTTAGAAATTACTAACTTGTTAGAAGTATCGCGCACTACGGCTTGATAACTCATTTTTTCGGGTGCCTGTGCCCATACGCTTAAAGTAATTAGTAATGCTGCTGTTATTGTGTATATTCTTTTCATGGTTTTATATTTATCAGTTCTTAATTACTTTAAATGTTTTTACTATTCGATTGCTCTTTACCACGTTTAAAAAATAGATACCTGTTGGTTGTTCTTCTAAACTAATGCGAGTAGAATTGTTACTAACTATTTCATTTTCAATTATTTTTCCTTGAAAATCATACAATTGATAGCTTAAATTAGTATTGTCCTCGGTTTTTAAGGTTAAATAATTGGTGGTAGGGTTAGGGTAAATACTCAATTCTAACCTGATAGTGGTTTCGTTTATTCCAACAGTGGTAGAAATTTTATACGGCTGTTGCACACCTGGTTCTACGCTTCCGTTTGTTCCTGTTGCAGTGGAATATATCGCTTGTCCAATAGAATAGCTCACCATTCCGCCTGTTCCTGTTGCCTCTCCACTTGCAGCGGTTAGGCTTTCTTGTGCCTGTAATCCTCCTAATCCAAGAAGGAGGTACAAAATGCTCAGTATTGTCTTTTTATATTTCATAAGCTGATTATTTAAAATTATTTCAGTTTGTTTTGTGAATATCTTGCGCCTTACGTTCACTAAGCATTGATTTTAAGAGCAATCTATCCTAGCGGTTTCAATTCGCTTCATGCTTTTCCCAGATTTATTGCTTCACCACTTTCCCTTTGTAAATTCTCTCGTTTTGATTAACTGTATAGAAATACATCCCGCTTTTTAGCTGGCGCACAACTATTTGTTTGCTGTCGAGCAGGAGCTGCGCAATCACTTTTTTGCCCTGGATATCGGTTAATTCGATGGTTGCCGGTTGCGAAGCATCTTTTAACTCGAATACCACATACTCCGTAGCCGGATTGGGGTAGGTTTTTACTTCATTTTTACTTATATTTTCAACACCGGTAATGTTTACCGGGGAATAATATAACATCGTTTTTTCGTACAAATACCATTGGATGTTGGTTTTATCCCATCCATAACCCTTAAATTCTGTCAACATATGTTTAAATTCCTCTTGATAATATTCACTGAATCCATATTCATATTCCCGAAAAGGCCATACCATTTCGTTTATGGAATAGTTATTATTAAAAGAGTACTCATCTTTTTCGGTAGCAACCCATTGGCTGGCAGTTAAATCCCATTCGTAATAATTCTCATTCGATATATTCCCGTATGTATCCCGCAGATAATCATGTCTTTCTGTAGATTGCCATGCACCTGAAAGCTCATCCCAATTATAGTCTGTTTGCAGAATGTTTCCATTCGGGTTATAGGTGAGGGCATATTTCCGGGTGCCAATCCATTGGTTAGCGCCATTATTGGAATAGTCAATTTCAAGTGTCATATTCTTGTTGGCATCGTAGGTGTATTCGTTTTTCGAATTGGCAGACCATTGTTTTGTAAATTCTTCCCATGAATAATCAATAGATAATGTTTTATCTCCATTTGAATTATAGTTGTATTCATATTTCCATGATACATCCCATTTCCCGGAATTTTCATCCCAGCGGGAATTAATTTCCAGAGTTTTCTTCCCACTTGCATTGTAGGTATTTTCATATTTGGAACTGGCAATCCATTTCCCTGAAGTATTATCCCAATTATAGCTTATGCTCTGGGTTTGATTCCAATTAGCATCGTATATATATTCTTCCTTATCACTTCCTACCAAATTGCCAGTATTTTCGTCCAAGTATGAATACATCCATTGGGTCATATTTCCATTCGCATTGTATGTATAGTCTTCTTTTCCATCATTAATCCACTGATTCAAACTAACATTCCAGGTATAATAAGCACTTTGAAGTACTTCCCCATTATTATTGTATTGAAATTCATCCTTTTCCTTTTCCCATTGATTGGTACTTTCATCAAAATCTTCATAAATCATATAATCAAGTTTTTGCTTAGTTGACAGCGCTGACTTGAGGTAATCATTTGATTTTGTGCCAACCCTGAATCGATGATCCTTTCTGTTGTCAATGACGCTGGCTTCCTTGTTTCCAAAGCCATGTACCGAGTGTTTGAATACCGGGTTATTGTCGCTTTTTATCCTGCTGTTTGCAGAATGACTGGTAACCGAAACTGCCATTAAACCGGCGATAATCAATGTAAATGTTGCTTTCATAATTCTATCGTTTTAAATGTTATTACTTTATGTTCTAATTTAATTTTACCAACCCTTCCTTCACTGCCCAGCCAACCAATTGTTGTGTATTGTTAAAATCGGTTTTTCGCAGCATATTCCGGCGGTGTGTTTGCACGGTACTGGTTGTAATTTCCAGTTTTTGTCCTATCATTTCGCTGGTAAAACCCTTTGCAACCAGGTTCAGAACTTTTAATTCCGATTTGCTTAAAACAGCTTTATTTTTTGCGATCATTTCACTAATGGATTATCGGATGTTTTAATCTGTATTAAATTTAAAACAGAATCACTCATCAAAAAATACCTACTATTAAGTATTTTTTGATGAGTGATTCTGGATTGATAATGAAGTAGATAATGGTAATCTGGTAATGCAATTAATCAATCAGCCCAAAAGCAGCAGCAAACTTATAAAGGCCCGAAAAGCTTGTTACCTCAAGCTTTTCGTTAATATTCCTGCGGTGGGTATTTACGGTTAATCGGGTAATATTTAGACTATCTGAAATCTCGTTACTGCTTTTACCATGAACAACCAGTGTAATAATTTCTTTTTCCCTCCGGCTTAACCGACAGAATTTCTGAAAATTCTTTTTCATCCAGACGCTTTCGTCAAGTACACTGTTTATCTTTTTTGTGATGTGATCTAGAGCGTTAACCTCATTTACGATCAGCAGGACTTTATCGGCAACCGGCTGTCCCGGATCGTAGAGTAATTTGGCAGAAGCAAAATACCATTTATAAGAAGAGTCGCTCATACTTTTTACCCGATGTACAAAATTGTAAATGCGCGAAGGGTTCTGCTCTTTATGCATGTCCAGGTAAGTGTTTATCACCACGCTAATTTCGTCAGGGACAAAAAAGCTCTGGAAATACTCGGGTCCCAAATCTCGAAGCTCTTCAACACTATGCTTGAGTATATTGCATCCGTTATTGTTCATATATACTGTTGAGAGCGTATTCAAGTCGGTTACCAGCACATTTCCCGGCAAATAATTTCCAACCGATTCGAGCGAGAACTCACCTTGGTGTATTTTCTTTTCCAGCGTATATACTTGCTGGCTGCTAATAACCTTTATTTCACCATTCGTTAAATGTTTGTTCATATCACATCTCCTTAGTGGTTAAATCAAAAATATCAGCAATTTGCATCAATCCGGCAAAGTTGTGAATAGCATGTTTATTTCAATCGAAAAGTATACCAGTAGTTCAGTCCAAAAGTATACCATTTAAATTAAATAAAAAGGCAGTACTCATCAGATCG
>JBBQMQ010000443.1:0-4069 GCA_038329115.1 Bacteroidales bacterium | reverse complement strand
AAGTTAGTATCTGTTAATATGATGCTTGAAAAAGTTTCTTCGTAGCGAAGCCCGGCACGTGCACTGAATTTATCGAGTTTCAATGTGTAACTGGCGTAAGCTCCTAAAATATTCTGGGTCTGGTTCAGATTATTTGTCGGTTGGTTGGGCATGGGTTCCCATACCTGCATTGAATCTTTTCGGAACCAATAGTCATTCTCACTATTATTCAATCGTAGAATGTATTTAGCACCAACTTCTACCACATGAATTTTATTAAACGGTTCGGTATAATCAACCTGAAAAGTATGTTCGTCACCGCTTGCGTCATACAAAATGTGTTGATCGTAACTGGTGTAGTGGGTCAATCCGGTTAAATAAGAAGTGTTATCCGTTTTATCCGGTGTATGAATTAATTTATACGATACGGTAAGCAGCTGTTCCGGTTTCTTAAAGGTGCGTTGATAGTCGAGCGACAAATTTATTCCGCCCCAACCGCCAATATTCTTAGTCACTTGTTTGAATGCAGATAGCGTGTCACCAACTGCACTCATAGAATATGTTCTTCCTAGATCTGTACTCGTACTTCCTCCTCCGTAACCGCCTACAGTAAGACTTATCAGATTTAATGAATCGAATTCATAACTGGCTTCAATGTTTCCGTAATAATACTTATACTTTGCATCAGTATCGGCATATTGCGAAATATGTTTTACAGATTGTGCCGCAAAGTTATCCTTTTGACTTTCCCAGGTCTGATTGGGTTCGTTTTGGTCGTTATAATTAAGATTAGTGGTTAATCCGAATTTTCCTGTTTTGGTTGATAAATACAATCCGGCATTATAACCGCCTTTTGTGTTGACCGATCCGCGCACTGTACCGGTAAGTCCGTTCAGCGAATGATCGGTTACAATATTAATAATGCCGCCAACCCCTTCAGCATCGTATTTGGCTCCGGGTTCTGTAATTACTTCAATGCTTTTGATGCTTGATGCCGGCATACTTTTCAGTACCTGAGACGGATTATTCGTCATCATGCCCGATGCTTTTCCGTTTACGTAAATCTTGAAATTGGTAGCTCCCTTCAGTTGTATTTTATCATCGCCATCAACAGTTACCATGGGTACTTTTTTCATCATATCCAGTACCGTTGCACTTTGCGATTCGGGATCGGACTGGGTATCGTAGCTTATTTTGTCCAGATCTACCTTTACAAGGGGTTTCATGGCTGTAACCGTCACTTCGCCCAAGGTTTTACTATCGGTAAGCATATTTAGTTTGCCCAGACTGAGTGTTTTTTGTTCGGGAGTAATAGTCAGTTTGCGGGTGAGTTTTTTCATGCCAATCGATTCAAAACTCAACACATAATCTCCTGCTTTATTCAACACCATTTCAAAATCTCCTTTTACACCCGAAGCCATTCGTTTCACATACACCTCCGGAGTGGCGGCGGCAGAAACAGAAACGGTTACATACGGAATGGTTTGATTGGACACGGAATCCATCAAGATTCCTTTTACTGTACAGGAAATGTCTGTTTTGGTCTGAGAAAAAAGCGGACTAACAGCCAGTATAATAACCATTATTCCTGATAAAAGCACTTTTCGGTTCATATGCAGATTTTATTCTGAAAATTATTGTAGTGAAAATTAATTTGTTGTAAGGGTATTTTAAAATTTTTCAAATGTTACAGAACTTTATGTAAAGCAGCTTCTTCCAGCTGCATTTTTTTGTCAGTATGGTAATTGTATTCAATCTTTCGGTGTGGAGTATTTATGGATAATATTTAATTTCGTAAACTGGTGGTAATAAATTATTTTAATAATCTGAACAAAAGTAGCTGTTAATATTAACGAGTAGTTGTTTGTTAAATATATTTATGTTTTTTCATTTACTTTTTAAACAAGTTTGGTTCGGTTTTAGAATGGAATTAATTGAAACACAGCTACTTTACTTTGGGTTTAATAAATCCGAGTCAATGCGTTTTAACATTATATTAGATTAAACCGAATTAGTGTGTATAAAGGTTTTAAATAGATGGAATGTGTTGCCAGTTTAATGCCTGTTAATTGTCATAATATTGTTCAACGTGAAATTTTATTTTATAACTACTAATATTTGGTGTTGCAATTATTCACTTGAGTTTAAATAATAGAAAGTCATTTTTCATAGTGAAACCGTACAGACCAATCATCTGTACGGTTTTTTAATGTACTGAAACACCCCTAAATATGCGTTTTATAATATTGTATAAAAATAGTTACTCAAACGGTTGGTGTTGTTAAAAAGGTTTTGTATTTTTGAGGGCGAAAAAATAAGCATTAGCATTTAAATAATACTATGACTGAACTAGAAGGAATTAGAAAGTATATTACGAGCAGATCAAATGAGGATGCAAAAAGACATCTGATATATCCTTTCTTTAAAAAACTTTATGGTGATAAATTTAAATATGAATCGGATGCTTCTGGTGCTGATACTTATATAAAAGGAGAACTTTTAGTTGAATTAAAATCAAAAAAGGAACAATGGCTTGAAGGCTTTTACCAAGCATTACATTATTCCAAAAAAGGATTAAGTTTTGGAGCTATTTGTGTGATTACAAAAGATTTTGTTGGAGTATGGAAATTAAATGATTTACCAAATTTTGTAAAAAAATTAAATGCTAATAGTGATGCTCAAAAGGCACCAAATGAAATTGGTGGAATAAATTCAAAGGTAACAACAAAAGCACAAGCTCTGGAAATTTTAAAAAAAGCAACTTTTCGCATTGATACTAATGAATACGATACCTTATTTTCAGAAGAAAAAAATCTTACTATTGATCTTTTTGAGTTCTTAAAGCTACTCAAAAACCTTGATTCTAACAGAATTCAAATAAACACCTACGATTTTATTAATCACATTGAATCACTCAAAAAATTCTATGACAATCCGATTGACGCTGTGCATTGCTTTTATGCAGTGGTAGGTTTTTGGGATGTTACATCGATGGTTGTAGATAATGATGATGAAGATAATGATGTACAAATAGTTAGTCAGAAGACAGGTAGAATAAGTGAACAAATAGCCATTAAACCAAAGTACAAACCGGAGTTTAAAAAATACATCGAAAGTCATTATATTTTTACTAATGAAGGTTCAGGATTAACAGTCGACTATTATTTTAGTCGCTTTGATGAAGTTTTAAGCAAGATTAATCCCGAATATGCGAAACAACATGGTATTTTCTTTACTGATATTAATCTAAGTAAGTTTGCCTTGTGGTTTGTACATCAAAACTACGATAAAAAATTGAGTTTCAAATACATTGTGTTTGACCCTGCAGGAGGTTCAGGTAACCTAGTAACAAGTTGGCGAGGCAATTTAAAACATAAAATTGTTTCCGAACTTCAACCCGACTTGCTACGAACGATTGAAAGACGTATGCGATTGACCATTGAAGATGATGACGAACTTCTACAGGCAGGATTTACAATTATTCCAAGAACAACTGAAAACAAAGGATTGAATTTTCTGGATACATCCGCTAAAACGTATGTGGACGAATTAAAGAAAGCATTGGCAGTAAAGAATCTAACCCTGGATAAGCCTATAGCTTTTTTGCTAAACCCACCTTACAAAAATACTGATGAAAAAGTAGAAGCAAGAACCGAAAATGAAGCTGAATATGAAATTGATAAAGATATTTTAGCTCTCACGGGAGAAGATGCAGGTAAAGAAAGATATTTGGCTTTTTTAGGACAGATTGTAAATATAGCCAAACTGCAAAATCAGGAAGATAGTGAGTTGAAACCATTATTGATGATTTTCACACCTACTTCGTGGCTAATTCCACGACCTTCATTTGCTTTCTTTAGAAATGAGTTTGATAAGCATTTTAAATATGAGAATGGTTTTATTGTAACCGGTAAAGAGTTTTTTAAATTGGATGGGAAGTGGCCTCTATCCTTTACAATATGGAGTTATAATTATACTGAAGAGGGAAACAAAAACAATATTAAACTCAAAGACTATACTTCATTTACTAAAAAAGATTTAGCCATAAATTGGGCTTCAACATTAGAAGAAATTGATAATAGTTTAAAAC
>JBBQMQ010000442.1:0-4070 GCA_038329115.1 Bacteroidales bacterium | reverse complement strand
GTTGAATGCCCAATCCCCGGGTTATGATATTTGATTTTGCTGACAATCGGGCTTGTTCTTCGGTTATCATACCTGCCCGAACCATTTCAAAAACATGAGAATGATCGAAAGTGCGGAATAGTATTTTACCGGCTCTGAGCTGATACAAACGGCTGTCTCCCGCATGACAGCTTATAGCTTTATCTTTGGTAAGCAACAAAGCCACCACGGTAGTTCCCATGCCTTTCAGCTCTCTGTTGGAAGTGCCTTCTTGCCAAATTGCTGTATTAGAATTTTCAATGGCGGTTTTTAAAGCAATTGCCGGATTTGTTTCTGCACTTGTTGATACAGTATTAAGTATAATTTGCACAGCCAATTCAGCCGCGTGGCGACCACCATTATGCCCGCCAATGCCATCACATACAATTATTAATTCTCCGTATTGTGTTTGTGCTGTGCCGTAAAAATCCTGGTTATCGGAACGACCGCCAGTTTTGGATTGAATATAGATCATGATTAGAGATTGTTTATTTTGGACAAAAATATGAAATTCAAATTACTAAATTGAGGTGACTTTAAGATATTGTATGAATTGGAGACTTTATTGTATGAATTGGAAAAATCAAATGATTTCAGTTTTATCCATATCAGTCTTTTCAAATATGAATTCGGTATTTCCAGCTTTTACTTTACACCCAAACTTCAAGTATACTAATTTCTCCTTTTCAATTAATGTATCGTTTATGTATGTGCCATTAGCACTGTTAGAGTCAGTTAAAGTGTAGTTCATTTCGCCAACTTCATTAAACTGTACTTGAATGCTGAAATGATTTCGGCTAATGCGGCTATCGCCATTATCGATGGAATTTTCGCATTGATTTGTGTTTGCCTTTCGCCCAAAACGATTATGACCGATATTCAAACGATAGATTTTTCCGGTGGCTATTTCCCGTAACTGTGCTAAGGTTAATACCTTGCTCGTATCAGATTCCTGCCGTTCTTTCAGTTTTTTAATGGCATCTCTGGATACTTCTTCAACAAATTTATTGCCATTGGGAGCAATCAGGGTTATTTTCTGTTGAAGGATATGTATTGCGAATATATAGGATTTCCGCAGGATTAAATCTCTGCCAATTCTTTCAAAAACAGCAGAATCATACCCTAATTGTTCATCAAGCGTTGATTGTAGCTTTGACAGATTCATAGAAAGTAACTGTTCTTGTCGGGAGCATAAAACCATAGTGCTGTAATTGCCATCAGCTCTAAAACATACAACATCATTCGGATTCACGCGAATCAGCTCATCTCTTCCTTTGAATTTTAATGTGTTCATTTTGTTGTATTAAGCTATTTGTATGGAATTGAAATTAATTTGCTTTAATGTAAACCCATTTCAGGACTAGCAATCTTCTTTTTTTTCGGCTTGCTGCTAACACCGAAATAACCGCCAAACTATGCCATATATATCCGCATTATTTTTCACTTCAAAGATAAATAACATTTCTCACATTAACAACCATTTAAAAAAAATAGTGACAGATTGTTTCAATCTGTCACTATTAATGAATTAACAATCAATTGTCGTTTACTAAGCACACGGAGTATATGGATAATAAGTGTTTATGGATTTATTGATTTCGTTCACAGAGTTATTTACCAATAGTGATATTCTGTTCTTTCTGTGTGTTCAGTGTGCTATCCTGTATTTGTGCCATCCCAGCTCGCGCCAATTTGTAATCGATGTGTTGCTCAATAGAGCAAAAAAACTAACTAGGTTGCTTTTTCAAAGCAAGGCACATGTTACAAACATGCGCCAGCATGTGGTGTTATATCTTCGTTGTTTTTTTGACAGTTGAACTTTCCATAGTTTGAGTTCCAATATTTTTTTATATAATCCCATTTGTCGCCAAATTTAGGAATGTTTTTTATGTAGGGAAGTTTTTCAAGGAGTTTTTCGTTTTCTTCTTTGTTGTCGGTGATTTTATAAATCTCAATCACTTGAGGGTTTTCTTTTACTTTAAAGTCACACCCTTGCCCGTATATATGTCCAATATAAATTGTCTTAAAGTTGTCAATGTAAAACAAGTCGCTCACCCAGTTCATATCCGCACAACCTGCTCGGTGATATGAGTAATAGTATTTAGGATTTGTCTTTAGTTGCATTGCTTCCGGGAATCTGTCAAAGCCCTCAACAAACTTAAATTCATTGTTTGTCTTGTCAAACAGATATAGATAATAAGTGAAGTTGTTACCCATATATGTCAGCAGAATATCTTTGTTTCCGTCATTATCAAAGTCTGGAAATTCCAGGTCAGAAAGTCCACCAGCATCTAAAGTGTCTATCTTTATCATTTTTGAATTACGAAAAATTTTAAGCCTAACAGATTCTGCATTTACTTCTTTTGTTTGGAAACGAAAAGTCTGCTTATTGATTATAAATGAAGTGTCAGAGTTGTGGTCTTGTCCCAAAAGATTTGTTGCATTAAGAATTACAAATAATATTAATAGATATTTATTCATTCTTTTATTCAATTATTGTTAGAACTTCATAAGTCAACCTTATACGCTATGGCCAATGGGGAATATGTTTACTATTGCCTTTATTCTATCGAATTTTGTTTACCTTTTTTTGTAAATTCATTTCAGGACTAGCTAGTTGGTTAAGTAATAATTTTTTCATATTGATTATTATAAATGACCCTAAATCAAATATACTTCACCACCATATACACCGCCACTCCCAACAGGAATATAGCGTAAGCCTTTTTAAATATTTCTCCCGATAGTTTAATCGCCAGCTTGGTTCCGAAAATTACTCCCACCACAATACCCACAGCCATTAATCCGGCGTAAATCCAATTGAGGTATCCTGCATGTGCATATACAATTACGCTCGGTAGTCCCACGGGCAGTTGCAGTGCTGCCAGCGAAGTAGCCGAAGCCGCTTTTGCATCGTATCGAAAGAATTTAATCAGCAAGGGCACAATCACTATTCCTCCACCTTTGCCAAATAATCCGGCAAATACACCTGCCGCCAATCCCAGCAAGATAAATTGCCAGACATGATATTCAACTGCCGGTTCAGGAACAACGGTTGCTGCGTCAATCGGCTTTTTGCGTCGAAATAATTTCGGAATGTCCAGATACCCCAACGCTACGTAAAGCAAAATACCCGCGTAAAACTTCGAAAGAATCTTCTCGTCGAGTGAAACAGCTATTTCACCACCAAAAAATGAACCGGCAAAGAGTCCGAGTGAAATCCATAACGCATTTCGCACATTGATAAAACCGGCTTTGTAATAAGCTATCACGCCAAAAATACCCACCGGTAACAACATTGCACCCAGCGAAGTGGCATTGGCATTGAGTATATCCATGCCAAAAATGGCTATGAGCGAAGGCACCATCACAATACCACCACCGATTCCAAACAAGCCGGACATCACACCCGCTACAATTCCCAAAATTAAAATGCCTATTTCCATTTCGCCGTTTTTCTGAGTACAAAATTAGTTCATTTTATTGATACAGTTATTTATTCCGAATAATTCTGTAAAATTTAAGAATTCGAAATAATTTAATAGAATAAATTTTTTGAACGCAACGACGCTAAGTCGCTATGAAGCTAATGGAACATACCGAGTATCGGTAGAAAAACTTTGTGCCTTTCTGTCTTTGCAACTTTGCGTTCAAAATACGACTGAGTCCATTCTTGTTAAGCCTCGCGTTTGTTCAGGATATTGTTTTCAGTTTATTGAATGGAATTCTGCATTTAGGAGTCGATTTCGTAACATGAAGACTAAAAAAGAAATACTGGCAGGTTGACGAAGACAAGTATTTCACAGTTAGCGGGCTCGATCAAATCCTGCATGTCATTATTTTGGTTGTAACGTATCTGATTCTGTTTCGGGAATCATTAACAATCATACCATTTTCAGTCAGTTTGATAAGTTATACCGATTGCAGAAATAATTCAGTCCAATGTCGACTTCGTCTAATTGTACTGTTTATTTCTTCCGTTTCACGGAATGTACCATATGCATCGGCATTATACCAAAGATGACTTTGGGCTGAAATAAAAGTTCATTTGG
>JBBQMQ010000441.1:0-4077 GCA_038329115.1 Bacteroidales bacterium | reverse complement strand
GTCATTTATAGCCTCTCATATTGGTAATTCGGGATTATCACTCGAAAATTATATGTCATACACTCATACTATAAATAATCCATTGGAGAAATTCAATGATTTGAAAGTGTATAATTTGGCTTTGAAATATGATTTTGATAAAACAACAAGTTTATCGCTAGGCAGAAAAATAAATGTAAACACAGCCAATATCGGTGCTGTTGATTGTCTTCAGTTCGAAAAATCATTTAAAAATATCTCTGTAGGAGCTTTAGCAGGCTTCCGTCCGAATGATTCCACTTACGGATTTGATTCAAAGCTGTTGCAATATGGAGCATTTGTGGCTCATAATTACCAAAAAGATTACAGTTATTCTCGCACTTCAGTTGCCTTTTTTAATCAGATGAATGACTTTAAAACTGATAGAAGGTACATTTATATTCAACATTCCAATTCGTTATTGAAAAATGTAGATTTTTTTGGTTCCACTGAAATTGATTTATATAGTGTTGAAAATAATCTTCCTAAAAATGACATAAGTCTTACAAGTCTTTATCTTTCATTATCTTACCGCCCGGTAAATAATTTATCTTTATCGATGACTTTTGACGAAAGACGAAATATTTATTATTACGAAACATACAAAAACAGAGTGGATAATTTGCTCGAAAAAGAAATGCGACAAGGTTTGCGTTTCAGATTTTATTATCGTCCGTTTAAATATACAACCTGGGGTGGAAGTGCAGGTTACAGACTTCAAACGCCAACATCGCATGAATCGATGAATGCGATAAGTTATCTGACCTATTCCAAAGTTCCGTTGATTGATGCTTCATTGACTATAACCGGGACTGCACTTAAAACTGCAAATATTTCAGGATTTATTTATGGTGCTACTTTGTCGAAAGATTTTTTTGATGGAAATTTTTCAGCTGAACTTGAATACCGAAAAGCTCAGATTTTTGATCAGGATATCGCGGATTTGAGCATTTTATGGAGAATTAGTAAAAGTTTGATGCTTTCAACCGATTTTGAAGCTACATTTGACAATGGTGATACATTGGGACGAGTTTTTATTAATTTAACTCAAAGGTTCTGAAATGATGAAAGCGAATTTTAAAAACATACTATCGATTGCAATCTTATCTGCACTATTTTTTTCATCTTGTGAAAAATCGAATGAGGCTATTTTATTGCCAATTTTGAATACTGTAGCAGTTAGTAATGTTAGTCAAATAGAAGCAAGTTGTTCCAATAATATTGCCTCTGCAGGAACTGAACCGATTTTAGTAAAAGGTATTTGTTGGTCAACAACTTCAATTCCAACAATTAAGAATGATACTACAATTGACGTAAGCGCAACAGGGAATTATAAAAGTGTGCTGAAAAATTTGAGTCCGGCTACAACTTATTATGTCAGAGCGTATGCAACCACAGCAAATGAAACTGCTTATGGAAAAGTAGTTCTGATTACAACTTCACCGGATCCCGGAGCTCCGAATACTATTTTAAATCCTGATTTGACTTATGGAACTGTTACAGATATTGATGGTAATGTCTATTCCACAATTAAAATAGGAAATCAAACCTGGATGGCTGAAAATCTGATAACTACAAAATACCGAAACGGCGATTCAATTCCCGGTATGACTGATAATATGAAATGGAGTAGTTTAAAAACAGGCGCTCAATCTGTTTATAATAATGTCTACGAAGCTAATTCTGTTAAAAAATTTGGTCGTTTTTACAATTATTATGCGGTTACTGATACAAGAAATATTGCACCTCAGGGTTGGCACGTTCCGACTGTTGCAGAATGGAATACTCTTGTTGAATATTTAAATTCAAATCTCGGTATTTCACTTTCGGTTGCACAATCATTAGCTGCTCAAACCAATTGGACTGAGTCTTTCACAAACGGTGCAGTTGGTTGTATTGACCTAAATACTTTTACTTCAATTAATAACACATCTGGTTTCAGTGGTTTACCATCCGGTTTTCGTGGTGAATACGGTGAATTCAGTTCTGTGACTGACTTCACATCATGGTGGACTGTTGATATGAATGATAAAGCGACAGCATGGTTCAGAAGCATGAGTTTCTACAACACCGGCGTGAGCTCTAACTTCTATGACAAACATTTTGGTTTGTCTGTTCGTTGTGTAAAAAACTAAACTTAAATTTCATTTTTTTTTCAGGAAAAATTCTAGAAGTGATATAAATCAGTGTGACAATTGTTATAAAAAAAATTGGAAGAATTGTTGTGAAACTTTAGAATTTGGGTGTAATTTTACTGATATTATACCACAAAAAAAACGCTTCTTAAATTTAAGAAGCGTTCTTATTTATATAAATTGATTTATGAATCCTTAATTTTTAAATATTCTCATCAATCAGATTAATTTTCTGTTCAATTAATTTACTTTCTTCTTTCAACGTTTCAATCTTACGTTCCATCTCTTTAATCAATCCGCCTCCTTTTTTTGAATTTGATGAGAAAAATCCAATATTATTTTCATAGGTGGCAATTTCCGATTTTAAATGTTCGTAAGCACGCATAAGTTTATCACGTTCACGGAACATCTTATTTTCGCCTTTATTGCCGGCCATATCCTTCAAATTATTTCTAAATGAATCCATGCGGCGGTTCGAAGAATCTACATTGAGCACTTCAAATTGCTTATCCACAGCATCGCGGTATTCTTTATATATTTTATCTTTTTCTTTGAAAGGCACATGTCCCATGGTGCTCCATTCTGCCATCAATGCACGCAAAGCAGTAAGGGATTCGGCAGGGCTTTCGGTCTTTTCGAATGCCGCAATCCTTGAAATCAATTCTTTTTTCTTTATCAGATTTTCAGTTTCAGCATTACGTTGACCGGAAGTACTTTTATTTTTTTGTTCGAAGAAATAATCGCAGGCAGCAATAAATCGTTTCCAGAGTTCGTCAGAATATTTTTTACCTACCGGTCCTATAGTTTTCCATTCTTTTTGATATTGAATGAGTAAATCGCCGGTTTCTTTCCATTCCACGCTGTTTTTCAGGGCTTCAACTTTTTCACACAATACTTTTTTAAGTTCGGCATTTTGTGAAAGTACGCTCTTTGTTTGTTTGTAGAATTCAGCTTTTGCAGTAAAAAAAGCGTCACAGGCTTTGCGGTAGCGGTCGAAAATCCGTTGATTCACTTTACGTGGAGCAAATCCGATTGAACGCCATTCTTCCTGCCATGCCAGCATTGTTTTGGTTGCATCATCCCAGGATTTATAATTATTAAAGCTGCTGAAATCAAAAGCTTCGATTTTTTCGCACAAAGCATTTTTTAATTCGAAATTTTCTTCTTCCAGTTTACGGATTGAATCAAAATAGGATTGATATTTTTTATTTATTGCAGTAGAAGCTTCCTTGAAGCGGTTCCATATCTGATCACGAATTTCACGAGCTACAGGACCCATTTCGTGCCATTCTTCGTGGAGTTTCTGCAATTGTTGAAATGCGGAAATTATATCAGCTTCAGCTGCAAGTTTTTCAGCAGCTTCACAGAGTAAATTCTTGGATTCCAGGTTCTTTTTGAAATCGTACTCACGTAATTCGTTATTTATTTTAATTAAATCCCAGAATGATTCCTGATAAAGATTGTATTGTTTCCACAATTCCGTTGAAGCACTCGCAGGAACTTGTCCAATTGTTTTCCATTTTTGTTGTAAAGCACGGAATTCAGCGATATGTGACGACACATCATCGTTACTTTCAACCAAAACCTTCATTTGTTCAAGCAAATGTTGTTTTTGAATTAGATTTGTTTCTTTTTCCTTTTCAAGTTGAGCCATCAATAAAGCTTTCTTGCTACGAAACTCATTTAATAATGATTTAAATGTACCTTCATATTCATCTTTTGAAGCCAGAAATTCGATTTCTTCACCACCGGCATCCACAAAAGACTTCTTTTGTTCTTCAATTTCTGCTTTAGCTTTTTTATAAAATAATTGTTTAATAAGCTCTACTTCATCCTTAACCACATCCACATCTTTCGCGATAAGTAACCTTAACGACTCAATTAATTCCGATTTAGTACTTGCAGCATAATCCGGAGTTGTTGT
>JBBQMQ010000440.1:0-4085 GCA_038329115.1 Bacteroidales bacterium | reverse complement strand
AACTGTTGAAATTCTTGCTCACTATGAGTTTTCCCGATGTATTGAAAACCTGCATCGTGTAATTGGCACTTTCGGGCAACATTAAATGATATTTTCCGTTCGATAAACTCGGAAAAGCAACGTTTATTTCGTTTGGACTTTCAGGAAAATTCACTGTAGTAATATCCGGAAGTTCATCTATCTGAAAATCATCAAAATAAGCTGTAAATGTTCCTGCCCCAATATGATCATAACCAATTAAAATTCCAGTAATAGTATCGCCTAACAAAACACCACTGCCAAATTTGCATATAAACTGTTCATAATCTCCACCAACAGTTCCGCGTGGAATTGCCGGACTGATGGAAAATCCACTTTGATCAACATATCCATTGTCACGTAAGGTTTTATTGTTTTTAGTAATAAAGTCTACAGAACAATACCTTCCTAAATCGGTAATTGTTTTTTTCCAAAACGAAATTTTCATATTGGGTTTAACGGCAATTTTCACTTCGGCAAATTTGTAATAATACTTTGCAGCAGTTGTTGTGTTCGTAACCGAACCTGAAAAAATCACAGATGAAAGTCCACCTTTCGGATTTGTTTGTTGTATGGCAACATTGGGACTATTAACATAGTTGTTCGTCGATAAGGAATTATTATAAAAACACGGATCTAGATTATATGTGCCTGTAGAATAAACATTAACACCACTACTATTGGTAATAAAATAGGTTTGTGATCTTGATTCAAAACTATTGCGATAATATACAGGTCCATTAGAATGTGCAACCGGAACATTTGTTGTTACAGCTCTTGTTCCTTTGAGCATTTCTATAGCCGCTCCTGCAGTTCTGAGTTGAAAATCAGACGAACACCAAATTCCATCAATACTCGATGTTTGAAAATACTGATCGGTTGGAATTGTACTCCAATCGGTGGCATTTTTCATAATGGCAGTTCCTTCGTCATACTCGTCGAACATACCAAAATACATTGAACTAACACCCAACATCTTAATGTTTCTGGCTTGTGCCCACATAAATTCACCAGCCATTCGTGGTGCAGAGTTTGGCGATCCACTGTTCCAGTTCGACCATCCAAAACCAGGGAAAATACAAGGCATATATTTAATATTATTTTGGTCGCATTTCGTTTTATCATCAAGCCAATGCGTATAAAAATTATTTGCATCAGTAACATTTTTAATACGTCCAGCCATCCAAGGCGAAATCATATTGTATTTTAAATACACCGGCATATAATCTTCATTGTTAGGTGCCACATTTGAAGGTCCTCTTGAATCACTACCATAATCACGCCAATGAGTAGGCGTACCACCAATTACATAACAACCACGCTTTTGCAGGAAATCAATCAAATCCAGTGCTTCTGCTACCGTGCAATCATTATCCTTAAAACCTGGTCCCCAAAGTTGAACTACCGGCTTATTTCCAACTTTTGCATAAGCAGGCGAAGCTGTTAAATTATTGTTTTGCTCCACATTATATACCCAGTCAAATTTTATTGCATCAGCCCATGTGCCTGCAAAACCATCCGATGAAGTATCGTAGCAAATATAAAAAATGCGTCCGTTGGCTTCTGCAGCTTGCTTAATTTTTAGTGCTGTTGAATTGGGCGATTGAATAATTGAATTGCCTATGCTGCTAATAAATCGTTGAACAGCTGCGCCATCTATTCCGTAATCTTTCATCCATTTAAGATGAATGTCAATAACCGATTGCGATGACGAAGTGAATAATTTAAATGGATTGCCATTTCCCATTGGGGCTAAGTTTGTTGGCTTCAGGTCTACGTCGGAGTAATCGGTAATATCGGGACAAATTTCGAAGTGAGATGTGCCTTTTCCGGGGGCGCCAGAGGTTCCGGCATTCCAATGAACCCAACCCGAAGTAGGATTTCCGGCAGTAAACCAAACCTGATAACCGGCTACCGACTTACCTGTTAATTCAGAATAAGAACTCGCTGTTGTAACTGGTACTGGCTCTGTTTGGGGGTTTATTGTTCCAGTTTCAATCGTGATTTCCTTAATAAAAATGTCGCCACCCGATCCTGAAATTCTGAAATCGGCAGCATTGTTTTGTAAATTGTTAAGTGCAGCATTTGTAATAGCCACTTTTGCTGTCACCCATGCATTTGAACCTGTTTGCGAAAATGAAAGAGTTTTATATCTATTTCCATCACTGGCATTGTACTGCAAGTTAATTTTAGAATTACTTTCGTCGAAAAAAGTAATATTGAAAATTAAATTGTTTTGTGTCAACGGAATGGCAATATCATTTACATTAAAATAGCCATATTTCGACAACGGAATTTGGCGACAGGCAACTCCGTTTTTTGTTGTTTGAATCGTGTACGATTCGTTTGTTGTAGTAGTTGTGGTATAATGTGTCAGATTGTTGGATACAATCGGGCTCGAGAATACTATGCTAGCAACAGGTGTTCCCGAGATAGCATAATTAATTGATAATATTAATGCAATTATAAATACAAATTGTTTTAACTTCATCTGTGTTTTTTATAGCTTTGTGTTTTCTAATTCTTTGATATAAGGCGCTTTAGTTTTTATCATCCAGTCTTTCAAGGTTTGTCTCAATTGTCCCTTAATTTTTTCGTAAGTTGCTTTTTCTGCGTTGTTTCCAATGAGATTCTTCATTTCCAATGGGTCTGTTTTCAAATTGTAAAGTGCAGAAATGTTCCGTGGTTTTTTATTACCCATTTGTAGATAAACAATCATTTTCCAATCGCCTTGACGAATCATAAACGGACCGCCATTATTAATAGCGCCCCAAACTGAAACGGCATAATCAACTGCATCTTTCTTTCCATCAATTAGTTTCCGCAAACTTCGTCCGTCATTTTCAGGTGCTTTCATGTTGGTATAATCCAAAATAGTGGCAAAAATATCGTGGTGCGAAACCGGCGTTCCCACTTTCTTTCCGACCGGAATAACGCCCGGATAGCGAATCATCAACGGAATGTGCGCCGAACCTTCATACATTTTCATCTTGCTCACCAAACCGTGATCGCCGAGCATTTCGCCGTGATCACTCACAAAAAGCACAATCGTGTTTTTAGCAATTCCTTTTTTGTCTAATTCGTCGAGCAATTTACCCACCCATTCGTCAACTTGCGAAACCATGGCATAATAAATCACCTTCATTTGCTTGTTCATTTCTTCGTTTTTGAAACGAGCATCAGTTGGATTGGAACTTATCGTATAAGGTGCGTTGAGTAAATTGTCATTAATACTGGGACTTGCAGCCAATTTCTGAGGATTGTACATTTCGGCATATTTCTGTGGCACTACAAATGGTGGATGCGGAGGTCCAAACGAACAAGTCAGCGAAAATGGCTGTCCGGGTTTCATGTTTTGCAAGGCAACCAATGCTTCAGTACCTTCGTAAGCTGCCAACGACGCATTATCGCCACTTTCGAATGTTCCAAAATTTTCTCCCTGACTGTCTTTAGTTTTTTGTTTAAAATTTGATTCATCTTCTACTTCACTGTAATGCAAATCCACTGGTACCGGATTATACGGACGCAAACTCATTCTGTCGATAAGTTGATTATTATTCGTTTTAGTTTTCGACACACCCAATTCATCTAAATAGGCACGAAAACCATCCACACTTGTTGGTCCGGTGGAGAATTTTGATTTATTGGTAGTTTTCACCACATTGTTATACATTCGGGCAAATTGATACGGACTGTGATACTTTCCATAATATTCGGTACGATAGCCATTTGCTGATAAAATCATATCAAAAGTCTGAAGCTTTGGCACACTATCACTTTCTACATCATTGTTTCCAAGCACTTTATTGTTGAATATTGTTCTTCCTGTCAAAATACTTGTTCTTGCTGGTACTGAAACCGGACAAGCCGAATATGCATTTTGGAACTGAACACCTTCTCTGGCTATTCTGTCCATATTTGGCGTGCTGATTTCCATATTTCCTGCACATCGCATGGCATCCCAGCGTTGCTGGTCTGTCATAATGAATAGGATATTTGGTTGCTTATGTTTTTGTTGAGCTATTACTATATGGGGTAGACTCAATAAGATAGCAGTATAAGTGCAG
>JBBQMQ010000439.1:0-4089 GCA_038329115.1 Bacteroidales bacterium | reverse complement strand
ATTGTTGTATGAACTGATAAAAAAACAGTAATACTATATGAAAAAGTTTATTCTATTAAATATCCTGCTATTATCTATTGTCTTTGTTTCGGCTCAAAAAATGACAATTGGATATGTATATCCGGCTGGTGGACAAAAAGGAACTACGTTCGAAATTGAAATCGGCGGTTTAAACATAAAAGAAGCAACTTCAGTTTTAATTAGTGGTGATGGTGTCAAAGCAGTCACAATTGCTAATCCAGTAATCGAAGATAAAAAGGCAAAATTCAAAAAAAGTAAAACCAAGTTTGATGATCAAAGTAGTCCGCAACTTGCTGATAGAATTACAGTAAAAGTCGAAATAGACAAAAATGCAGCTCCCGGTTTTCGCGATTTGCGGTTGCAATCGGTGAAAGGGGTATCCAATAAATTGATTTTTGAAGTTGGTCAATATCAGAATTTAGTTGAAAAAAAAGGTTCAACCATTCAGAATCCAAATATTACCGAGCAACTTCCGGTAACTTTTTGTGGGCAAATTATGCCAGGCGAAAAAGATTATTTTTCTTTTAAAGCTGAAAAAGGAATGACATTAGTTGCAGTTGTAAAAGCACGCGTACTTGTTCCTTACATTGCTGATGCAGTCCCCGGATGGTTTCAGTCGGTCATACAAATTCTGAATAGTAAAGGGAAAGAAATTGGGTATAATGACGATTACCGGAATTCGGTTGATCCGGTTTTGATTACTAAAATCCCTGAAAATGATACGTATACGCTTGTAATTTATGATGCAATATTTCGTGGTCGTGAAGATTTTGATTATCGGATTGATGTAGGTGAAATTCCTTATCTGAATTATATTTATCCTTGTGTTGGAAAAATTAAAACAAATTCTTCAATAAATCTTGTGGGAGTTAATCTGAAAGAATCGGTAATGAATTTTAAACCAAACACAACCGGAGAAGTAGAATTAAGAGCTTCAGGAAAATCAGGGCAGCTGTCAAATTCAGTTCCTTTCCTGAGTTTATCAAATCAAAATCAGTTAGAATTGAAATCCTCGGCGAATCCAAATTTAATAACCGGCAAAGTTATTTACGATTCCATAAGTTCAAGTCAAAAAATAAAATCATATAAAATTAACGCCGGTGAAAATGAAAATCTTGTTTTTCAGGTTACTGCCAGAAAATTGGAATCATTACTCGATGCACGGCTTCGTCTTTTTGATTCGTCAGGGAAATTGGTATCCGAATCGGACGATGTGGAAGATGGAACACAAGGTTTGATGACCTTTCACGCCGATCCGTTATTGAAGTATACTACGAAACAGGCTGGCACTTATCGTCTTGAAATAGAAGATGTATTAGGAGAAAGTGGCAAAGAATATTTTTATGTTTTGGAAAGTAAAACGAATGTTCCCACTTTTGAGTTGTTTGTTTCACCGGCCAATATATCAATTCCAAAAGGCGGTACTGCGAATTTTAAAGTAGATTTTGTTTCGCAAGAGAAAATTATTCCGGCAATGGATTTAAATATAAAAGGTTTACCTGGCGGTTGTCGTGTAAGTAATTTAAGAACGACACAAAATGTGAAAAGTATGGAGGTTTCGATTACATCTCCTGAAAATGTGAAGTCTGGAAAATATGATTTACAGGTTAGTGCCCAAACAAGAAATAAAAAAAACGATCAACAAACAACAGTGAATCAAACGGCTGTGCCTGCTGATAATATGACTCAGGCTTTCTTTTATGAACATCATATTCCAGCTACTGCTTTCGAAGCCGAAATAACTCAGGAAGCTCCTTTTTCGCTTCATTTTGAGAAAGTTATTGAAAATGATCTTGAAGAACCACTCGAATTTTCTATTGCTGATACAATAATTCAATTAAAAGTTTTGATTAAACGGAAGCCCGGATTTAATGAAACTATCGAACTCGCTTTGAACCGTAAAAATAAACAAATCGTACTAGATCCGATTAAAGTTTTACCTGATGAAAAGGAAAAAGTGTTGAATTTGAAAATAGATATGAACGGTGAAAAAAATAAAAAACGAATAATCAGGCAAATAGCAATTGTCGGCACAGTAAATGGGGAAGTTGATAAGAAAGGAAAACGAACTTTTGAAAATGCAAAATACAGGGAAATTTCGCCGTTGATACTTTTAAATCTAAAATAATTTCAGTTTTTCTGACTTAATTATGAATACCTAATACTGTGAGTTTGTCTTTTTTCAGTTGTTCCACAAGTTCATCAATTCCATTGAATTTCTTTTCATCTCTTATTTTTGTGATAAATTCAACTTTAATGATTTGATTATAAATGTCTTCATCGAAATCAAAAATATTTACTTCTAGACTTATATGCATATCCGTTGCAAGAGTGGGACGGATTCCGATATTCATCATTCCAAGGTAAATGCCAGTTTCCCAAAAAACACGAACTGCATACACACCAAGCGATGGAATCAGTTTGTCTGTATCGGTTAGTTGTATATTAGCCGTAGGAAAACCTATTTTACGACCGAGACGAAAACCATCAATAACTTTTCCTGAAAGGGAATAGGAATAACCCAACAACCGGTTAGCTCGTTCTATTTCGCCTTGTTGTAGCGCCAGCCGTATCTCAGATGAACTGATATTTTTGTCCTCCGTGGTTTTGTAGGGTTGAGCCTGAATAACTTCCATGCCGAGCATTTCACCATACTTTTTATATTCCGGAAAACCATCCGTGCGGTTATGTCCAAACCGGTGATCGTGTCCGACTAATAATGATTGCACATTATACTTTTTATATAAAATGGTTTTCAGAAATTCATAAGCTGATAAACCGGCCATTTTTTCATCGAAATCCAACACAATACAGGCATCAATTCCCATAGATTCAAGTTGTTGGAGTTTCTCTGAAAAAGAAGTAAGAAGTTGCGGTTGAAATTGAGAATTCAACACTTTGCGTGGATGAACCGGGAAAGTTATAACAACACTTTTCAAGTTCTGTTTGAGTGCAATTGATTTTAATTCTTCAATCAGGAACCGATGACCGGCATGCACCCCATCGAAGAATCCGACTGTTGCAACGCAAGCAGGAACTTTCTCTTTGTCAGATGGATAAATAATTTGCATATCAGTTTATTGCCATGTTTCGTTGTTCAATAAAAAACTCAAATCCTCGTGTGGAGCAACCAAATAAGTTTGAATTCCCAGTTTTTGGGCTTCTTCAATATTCTTAAGTCCATCATCCAGAAACAAACATTGATTGGCATCAACTTGTTCGGTTGCAAGCAATAACTCAAAAATTTCGGGATCCGGTTTTGCCATATGCATTTCGTACGAAAAATAACAGGCATCAAAAAAATCTGAAATTGTTTTTCCTGCTTTGGCAAATTCAGAAGCAGCACTTACTTCAATATGTAACGGGTTGGTGTTGCTGAGCATCACTACTCGGAATTTCTTTTTTAAAGTGGCAAGAATCTCCAGCTTTTCCACCGGAATATCACATAAAAATGAACACCAGGCGTTATCAATCTGCTCGTCGGAGAGTGGGTGAGTGGCAAATTTACGTATTTCAGTTCTGAATTCTTCTGTTCCAATTTGTCCTTTTTCGAATGCAAGAAAGAAATCTTTCTGACCAAAATTGCTCAGATATGTTTCAATGTTTTGAATACCTAATTGTTTGAAATTTAAAATGCATTGAGGTAAATCGAGATTAATTAATACACCGCCGAAATCGAATATAATGGTAGAAATATTG
The DNA here is from genome assembly GCA_038329115.1 of Bacteroidales bacterium. Taxonomy (GTDB): domain Bacteria; phylum Bacteroidota; class Bacteroidia; order Bacteroidales; family Paludibacteraceae; genus Paludibacter. Next base: position 369 of record JBBQMQ010000439.1, on the reverse strand, counting down.
CTAAATTGTTTCATCTGAATTAAAAAAGTGGGCGATAATTTTTGCAATATGGCAAAATTTACTACTTTTGCATTCGCTTTGCAAAGATACTAAAAATATTTAGCAAAAGTGGGGCCTATAGCTCAGTTGGTTAGTAGCACCTGACTCATAATCAGGGGGTCACTGGTTCAAGCCCAGTTGGGCCCACTCTTTAAAAACACTATCAAATTGATTATCAATTGATAGTGTTTTTTTTATTGTCCTATGGTCAAACATTTGACCCAATAAATGGTCAAACTTTGAACATTTAGTTCTATCTTTGTTTGACCTGAAACATGAAACTTTCCATCATTACTGTGATGTAAAAAGACAATTGACAGGCTCTATATT
>JBBQMQ010000438.1:0-4101 GCA_038329115.1 Bacteroidales bacterium | reverse complement strand
GGAAGAATTAAAAATGGCACTTCATGATTCAGGTCTTGAATTAATGGATGATAAACGTGCCGTTTTGATAGAAAAGATCAAAAACGTTATTATTGAGATGATTCATTATTCCGATGAACTGCCGCATGTAAATTATTCCGATTATATAAGCGAAAAACTTCATTACGATTACACCTATCTTTCCAACCTTTTCTCCGAAGTGAAAGGGGTTACTATTCAACAATTTATCATTATTCACAAAATTGAGCGAGTGAAAGAGTTACTTCTTTACGATGAACTAAATTTGACCGAAATTTCGTATCGTTTGCAATACAGTAGTGTGGCGCATTTGTCAAACCAATTTAAGAAAATTACCGGACTTTCACCTTCACATTACAAACAACTGAAAGAAAAAAGACATACAATTGAAGAAATTGGAAATCCTGAACTTACAGAACTATAAAAATGGATACCGCAATAAAAGAATCTAAACACGCAAGAAGCCTGATTGAAGCCAGTCTTGATCCGTTAGTTACCATCAACACCGAAGGTAAAATTACGGATATGAACCAGGCTTTGGCCAATATTACCGGTTTGACGCGTGAACAACTTACCGACACCGATTTCTTTGATTATTTTACTGAACCGCAAAAGGCCAGTGAAGTGTATCAGGAAGTTTTTGCGCATGGTTCAGTAGCTGATTTGCCACTGACACTACGACACAAAAACGGAAAATTGACCGATGTGCTTTTCAATGGTTCGGTGTATAAAGATGATGACGGAAATGTAATTGGTGCAGTGGTTGTGGCCCGCGATATTGCCGAACAAAAATGGGCCATCGAGTTGCGTGCTGCCAATATTGAACTGGCTTTTCAAAATGAAGAGAAAGAAAAACGCGCCGCTGAATTAATTATTGCAAATAAGGAGTTGGTTTTTCAAAATCAAGAAAAGGAAAAACGTGCAGCTGAACTGGTTCTGGCGAATGAAGAACTCTTATTTCAAAATGATGAGAAAGAAAAGCGGGCCGATGAATTAAGTGTTGCCAACACAGAACTTGCCTTTCAAAATGAAGAAAAAGAGAAACGTGCCGCTGAATTAATTATTGCGAATAAAGAACTTGCCTTTCAGAATGATGAGAAAGAAAAACGTGCCGACGAATTAAGTGTTGCTAACGTTGAACTTGCATTTCAAAATGAAGAAAAAGGAAAACGTGCCGCCGAACTGATTTTAGCTAACAGAGAACTCGTTTTTCAGAACAAGGAAAAAGAAAAACGTGCTGCTGAACTAATTGTAGCTGACATTGAACTTTTATATCAAAACGATGAAAAAGAAAAACGTGCTGCAGAACTGGCCGTTGCGGATAAGGAACTGATTTATCAGAATAAAGAAAAACAAAAACGTAAGACTGAAAATGCAGAACTAGAAACGTTAAGCTATTCGTTGAAGTCGGCATCCAAATATTCACTCAGTCTTATTGAGGCCAGTAGGGATCCGATGGTAACCATTAATGCCGCCGGCAAAATAATGGATATGAATGAGGCCACCGTGAATATTGTGGGAATGAGTCGTACGGAAATTACCGACACTGACTTTTTCGATTATTTCACCGAACCACAAAAAGCACGCGAAGTATATAAAGAAGTTTTTGCCAACGGTTTTGTAGAGGATTCTCCGCTTACATTGAAGCATAAAGACGGCAAGCTTACTGATGTGCTTTTCAACGGTTCCGTTTATAAAAACGACCGGGGTGATGTGCTGGGCGTAGTAATTGTGGCCCGTGATGTAACGGAACAAAAGAGAATTGCCGCTGAATTTGCCGAAGCAAAAATATTTGCCGAGTTAGCTGCCGGCATTGCCGAAGAAGCCAAAATAAAAGCTGAACATGCCACTGAGATTGCGGAAACTGCTGTGAAAGCAAAACAGCAATTTCTGTCGAATATGAGTCACGAAATTCGCACCCCAATGAATGCGATTATCGGATTTACCAAGGTGCTTTTGAAAACGGATTTATCGTCCAGGCAACGGGAATATCTTTCGGCTATTAAAATGAGTGGCGACGCACTTATCGTGCTTATCAACGATATTCTGGATCTGGCCAAAGTGGATGCCGGTAAAATGACCTTCGAACAGATTCCTTTCAAAATAGCTTTATCTATTTCGGCTATGCTTCATTTGTTTGAGACCAAGATTCAGGAAAAGAACCTGAAACTGGTGATTGATTATGATAAAAATATTCCGGAAGTGCTGGTGGGTGACCCTGTTCGCTTGCATCAGATCATTTTAAATTTGGTAAGTAATGCCGTGAAATTCACCAATAAGGGAAGAATTACGGTTAGTGCTATGTTATTGAAAGAAGATGACGAAATGGCAACCATTGAGTTTAGTGTAGAAGATACCGGAATAGGAATTGCTGAAGCCAAAATCGGAAAGATTTTTGATAATTTTCAACAAGCATCCAGCGGAACAACCCGCTTGTATGGAGGAACAGGACTTGGACTTGCCATTGTGAAACAATTAGTTGAACCTCAGGGTGGATCTATCAGTGTGAAAAGTATAGTGGGCGAAGGATCCACGTTTAGTTTCACTCTTCCGTTTCTGAAAACCAAAGCGGAAGCTGAACTTGACGAAGAATTGCTGGAACTTGACTCTGAAATTAAAAATATTCGCGTATTGGTAGCCGAAGATATACCGCTTAATCAGTTGTTGATGAAAACCATTCTTGATGATTTCGGATTTGAACGTGACATTGCAGCCAATGGCTTGATTGCTGTTGAAAAATTACAGGAAGGAGAGTTTGATGTGGTTTTGATGGACTTGCAAATGCCTGAAATGAACGGATTTGAGGCTACCGATTATATCCGTAATACATTGAAATTAACTATTCCTATTATCGCATTAACAGCCGATGTTACCACGGTGGATTTAGCTAAATGTCGTGCTGTGGGAATGAACGATTATATTGCCAAACCGGTTGATGAGCGGTTGTTGTATAGTAAAATAGTGAGTTTGGTAAAAAAACTGACTCAACCATCTGAATTTGATGAAGATCATGAATCAATTAAAAAACAAAAATGTATCGATTTGAATTACCTGATGCAACGCACCAAATCAAATCCGGTGTTGATGATGGAAATGATTTCGCTTTATTTGGAACAAACTCCGCCACTGATTGCAACCATGAAAAAAGGGATGCACGATAAAGATTGGACTACATTATATACGGCTGTACACAAAATGATTCCATCTTTTTCGATTATGGGAATCCACAATGATTTTGAAATAATGGCCAAAAAAGTGCAGGAATTCGCCAACACCCAACAACAAAGCGATGGAATTCCAGAACTGGTTTCAAAACTTGAAAATGTTTGTTTACAGGCTTGCGTAGAATTGAAAGAAGAATATAACACGATGAAAAACAAAACAAAATGAAAAATCAAACGAAAATAAAACTCTTTCTGGTAGATGATGATGCGGTTTTTTTAAAACTGCTCGAAATAGAGTTTATGGAACATGCAGATTTTGAAATAGAAACCTATGCAACCGGTGAACTTTGCGTGGAGAGTCTTTCGCATAAACCGGATATAGTTATTCTCGATTATTTACTTGACGGCGTTGAAAGAGATGTAATGAATGGCATTGAAACGCTCGACAAAATAAAGATTTTCGATCCTGCTATTCAGGTTGTAATGCTCTCGTCGCAGGATAAAATAGATGTGGCGGTAAACTGTATGCATCATGCGGCATTCGATTATGTGGTGAAAAGCGAAACGGCCTTTATGCGCCTTCAAAAGATTATTACTGCCATTTTCGAGACCAATAAACTGAAAAAGCAGCTGAACTGGTATATGGATAGAATGTAAATTCAGTTATCAGTTATCAGTCAACAGTTATCAGTCAACAGTTATCAGTTCTAAAAGAATCCTTGTAAGCGTAAGTTTGCAGGGATTTCTAAATTCCGTCTTATGCTTTCGAAATGACGTTTTATACCAAATGAACTTTTATTTCAGCCCAAAGTCATCTTTGGTATAATGCCGATGCATATGGTACATTCCGTGAAACGGAAGAAATAAACAGTACAATTAGACGAAGTCGACATTGGACTGAATTATTTCTGCAATCGGT
>JBBQMQ010000437.1:0-4114 GCA_038329115.1 Bacteroidales bacterium | reverse complement strand
CTGGACCGGGTGTTGGGATTGATTAATCATATTCTTGATTTCCGCAAAATTCAGAATAACAAGATGCGTCTGACTGTCGAAGAAATTAGCTTTGGAGAATTTGTCAAAACCAGCAGCAGTAATTTTCACGAAATAGCGAACTCAAAAGATATTACTTTTAATATTATTGATGAATCCCGAGCCGTTAGAATCTGGGTCGATCCGGAACGTTTTGATTCCATTATTTACAATTTACTCTCCAATGCTTTTAAATTTACTTCCTCCGGCAAAAGCATTACGGTTAAAACTACCGTTGAGCAGAATAAGGCCGTTTTATACGTGACCGATGAGGGAATCGGTATAGCACAGGAGAAAATTAATTTCATCTTCGATAGGTTCTTTAGTATAAACACGTTGCGGAACATCGCTCAGAAAAGTACCGGAATCGGGCTCGATCTGGTCAAAAGTCTGGTCGATTTGCATCATGCCGAAATTCATGTAGAAAGTCAGTTGGGCAAAGGTTCCACTTTCGAAATTGATTTTAAACTCGGAGTAAATCATTACGATGAAGATGTTGATATCATTGTTTCCGATCAAACAGTTCCTGAAAATGAAATTGAGAATGAATTATTGGCTGAAACACCGGAAGAACATCCCGACAAAGCGAAGCCATTAATTTTACTTGTTGAAGATAATGAAGAATTGAGGCATTTCCTGAAAAGCAGTTTGAAAAGCAATTATCGCGTTGATGGGGCAGAAAATGGACTGATTGGTTGGAAAAAAATTCAGAAATCGATGCCCGATTTTATTATTACCGACCTTCGTATGCCTGTCATGGATGGGTTGGAGTTGATTCGTAAAATTAAAGATGACAGCAGTACTTCTCATATTCCAATCATATTGCTGACAGCTGTTACAGATACCGAAAGTAAAGTAGCCGGAATGAAAGTGGGTGCTGATGATTATATTACAAAACCTTTCAGTTCGGAGTTTTTACATGCCCGCATTGAAAATCTGATTGCACAACGGCAGCAGTTGCAACTGTTTTACCGGTCACAGATCAGCTCTACAAAGTCCGATTTTGCATTGCCACCGCTCGAAATTAAATCGCAGGAAGAGATTTTTATGCAACATCTTATAAAATTAATGAACGATAATATTGATAATTTTGAGTTGAATATTGATTATCTTGCTTCGGAATTAGGAATGAGTCGTACCGTGTTTTTCAATAAGTTGAAAAGTCTGACAGGTTATTCGCCTGTAGAATTTGTTCGCGAGGTTCGTTTTGAACGTGCTGCTGAATATATCCGTAGCTCTCAGCTAACTGTTTCGGAAATCTCCTATCAGGTTGGAATTGAAGATCCGCGCTATTTTAGCCGGTGTTTTAAGCAAAAGTTCGGGCTTACTCCTTCGGAATATCGGGCACAATTTGTGAATTAACCAGGACTTCAAATAACTCTCCAGATTCAATCTAAATTGACCTTTGCCTCTTTTGGTAAAGGTCAATTTGTTTTTTATTTGCACAAATAAAATCCATAAGAAAGATAAAAGTTGTTCATCTTAAATTATATTTGTCCAAATTTGTATATTTAACAAAAAACATGTAAATGCATTCAGATAATATGCTGACCTTTGTTAGATATTACTTCCCTTCTTCTTGATTTTAAATGACATAGTTTAAATTCTTAGAAGTGCAGTGTCAGCACGGTAAACTCAGGCAAAAAACAGCATGAAAAAATTTACAATTATTCTGACAATTTTAATTGCTACAGCAATCACGACAAATGCTCAATGGACTACTCAAACCAGTCCCCGGGGAACAGAGATTTTAGGACGAATGCAATTTGTAAGTGCAACAGAAGGCTGGATTGTATGTGGTGCGAGTGGCAGTATGATTCACACTACCAATGCCGGATCGACATGGACTTCGGTAACCCCATTCCCCGCTGATACTGCTATGGGCAATTCATCGGATGTGGGATTAACCATGAGTTGGCCAAATGCCACACATGGTTGGGCGTTAAAAACCTATGGATATAACAATAATAATTCTGGTTTTACGAATGGTGCAACGCTGTACCAAACCATAAATAGCGGAGCCAACTGGACAAAGAAAGATTTTCCGGCATTAGTTCCATCTGTAACTTACAGTGCAGCCGATTTAGTTGGAACTTGGCAAATGCATGGCTTATCAATAGACAAACCAGGCGATGCTACTGTAAACGATGGTTGGGTTTATGGAACTGTAACTGTAGATGTAAGTGGAAATAGCACAACTAATTATACCAATAATCAAGGTCAAACCGGCACAAGAAATTCAGTAGCTACAACAGTAAACTCTAAAGGCATCATCACACTTTCAGGCACAGATGTGCATGGTTTTATAAGTGCTGATAAAAAAACCATCATATACACTCAGTCTGCAGGAAATGAGGGGTATATGCTTATCGTATGGCAAAAGGTAAATCCGGCAACTGTTTATTCAACAGCCGATCTTCAGGGTACATGGCAAATGCATTCCATTCAAACCCAGAGTAATGCCGGTTGGTCTTATGGAACAACAACGATGGATGTTAATGGAAGTGGCTCAATGACAGGATTTGGATCTAACAACATCCAATTTAATAGTCTTGTTGCTAGTTCAATATCTTCCACAGGCATTGTAACTTCATCGAGTAACGATTCAAAAGGTTTTATGAGTGCCGATAAGCAAACCATTTATTTGACTCAGTCACAAAATGGTGGATATTGTTTAAATATTTTGCAAAAAGTAGTCACAGGAACAACCTATTCAGCAAAAGATATGATGGGAATTTGGCAACTGCATGGTTTAAAAATTGGTAATTCTTCGTCTGCTTGGGTACGTTGTCAATATAAAATAAGTTCAACAGGCAGTACAGCTTATTCAAAAATGGTACAAAACAATGTATCCGGGTCAGATGGAACAAGTTCAATTAATATTGCAGCAGATGGAACTCTTACTGGCTTTGGAAGTGCTGACGCCAATGGGTTTTTAAGTGCCGATAAAAGCCTTGGTTTAAATACACTTTCCGATGGTTCGGGAGGTTATTACTTGTCAATTTATCAAAAAGACCTTTCAGCAAACGGTGATGGTGGAATGCAGGTTCAATTTGCAGATAATAATACCGGTTGGGTTTCGGTTTATAATTCTATTTATGGCTATTTTTTGATTTACAAAACAACGAATGGAGGCATTAATTGGGATGTTATCAATGGAGTTACTAATCCGGTGGGTGGTTATTATTATTTTAGAGATGCTTTAAATGGCTGGATGTTTGGCGCTTCCAATACAACCATTGGCACAAACACCGATATTCTTCACACAACTGACGGTGGATTAAGTTGGACAACACAGGTAGCTAACGCTGGGTCACCTCATGCTATTCATTTTTCGGACATAAACAATGGCTGGATAGTTGGGTATAACGGTCTGGTAATGCATACAACAGATGGTGGAGCTCATTGGACAACCCTAACTAATCTGGGTCTTGATCCAAGTGCAAAAAACAAAGCAGTTTTTGCTCTAAATTCAAATATATGCTACATTAGCAGCGGTATTCCGAATACACAGGGAGGCAGAAATGTTCTAAAAACCACGAATGGAGGTGGCTCATGGACAACTATACCTACACCGTTTCAGTATGATATTTTCAATATATATTTCTGGACAGAAAATAACGGATGGATTTCTGGAGATTATGGTGAAATTGCACATTATAGTTCAAATACAGGAGTTAATAACCCAACTAATCAATTGATAACAATTTCGCCAAATCCAACCTCCGATTTTATCAAAGTAAACGGAATCGTTGGAACTTGTCCGATTCTGATTTATGATATCAGTGGGAAATGTGTCATAAATGATAAAATCGAAACTGAAAACAGAGTTGACATTCGCAGCTTGTCAGCTGGAATTTATTTCTTGAAATTAAATCAGTTTGATAATAATGAATTCATTAAGTTTATAAAAAACTAATCACTACTGACCGACAAACATTTTAAAAAAAAATAGGGCAAACGCCTAAACATTCACCCTACTGTTGTATATTTGAGTTACGAAACTTAAAACAGTACAACATGAGCAAAGATATAACAAAAAGTTTAGTCGGTCAGC
>JBBQMQ010000436.1:0-4116 GCA_038329115.1 Bacteroidales bacterium | reverse complement strand
TTCTGGGGAATGTTTATGTTGGTGGTGATGGTTGGTGCCGGGGTGGCATTGCAGCGTGGAATGAATTCAACCATTGAAGGTTTTGCCACTAATTCTTGCTTCGTTTGGGCAGAACAAACTTCCGAGCCTTTTAAAGGATTTAAAAAAGGTAGAACCTGGAATATGGAAAACTCGGATATTCCTATTTTATTGAACAAAATTCCTGAAATACAATATCTTGCTCCCGTTCTTTTTGGCGGTGGAGTTGGTAATAATGTTACCCGAAATGATAAGGCTGGAAGTTATGGAATAAAGGGAAATTATCCGTCGTACAACCTGATTGATGAAAGTAAAATGTTGTATGGCAGATATATAAATGATATTGATATTGCTGAAAAGCGAAAAGTGTGTGTGATTGGTGAACGTGTTTACGAAGTGTTGTTTCCCAAAAAAGAAAATCCAATGGGAAAATCCATTCAAGTAAACGGAATATATTTTCAAGTAATTGGCGTTGCTCGTCATACTTCTGATATTAATATTGGTGGCAATGCCGAAGAGTCGGTTGTACTACCGTTTAGCACTATGCAACAGGCATTTAATCAGGGAAATACTGTTCATTTCATGGCTGTCACAGCTCAGCCGGGCATTAAAGTGAAAGTGATTGAAGATAGAATCAGCGAAGTGTTGAAAGCAAATCATGAAATTTCGCCCGAAGATAAAAAAGCAGTTGGCGGTTTTAATATCGAAGATCAGTTTAATATGTTTTTGTATCTGGGAATAGGAATTGGCATTTTAATTTGGTTTGTAGGCTCAGGAACGTTGCTGGCAGGTGCTATTGGCGTGAGTAATATTATGTTGGTAACAGTTAAAGAACGCACCAAAGAAATTGGAATTCGCAGGGCATTGGGTGCAACGCCACGGAGTATTATTACTCAGATTTTAAGCGAAAGTGTTGTTCTCACATTAATTGCAGGAGTTTCGGGATTGATGGTTGGAGTAGGTTTGTTGTCGTTAGTTGGTTATGGATTGAGCAAATCCGAAAATTTCTTCAAAGATCCACAAATCAGTTTCACTGTTGCCATTGCAGCATTACTTATTTTGTTGATTATCGGAACGTTAGCAGGATTTTTGCCAGCCAACAGAGCCATGAGTATAAAGCCGATAGAGGCGATTAGGGAAGAATAAATAAATAGTTGACAGTTGATAGTTGATAGTTGACAGTTGATAAAAAAAATATAAATTATAACTCAAAAAGAATATGAAAAAGTTTTTTAAAATTTTTATGCTGGTTTTATTAGGCGCAGCAGTATTGGGAACATTTTGGTTTTTATGGAAAAAATCACGTCCTGTAATTAAAAAGTATCAGGTTGAAGCTGTTACCATTGGTAATATCGAAAAGCGTACGGTGGCCACTGGAAAAGTTGAACCACGCAACGAAATTTTGATTAAGCCACAAATGTCGGGTATTATTGCCGAGCTTTACAAAGAAGCGGGCGATGTGGTGAAGGCCGGTGATATCATTGCCAAAATAAAGGTAATTCCTGATATGGTGGGACTTAACAGTGCCGAATCGCGTGTGGAAAGAGCACAAATCTCGTTCGACCAAGCCAAACGGAGCTTCGACCGCGATGCAAAATTGTACGATCAAAAAGTGATTTCGAGCGAAGATTTTGAGAAATCAGAATTGCAATTTAACAATTCGAAAGAAGAATTAAAATCGGCAAAAGACAATTTGAGTCTGACCCGTGACGGTATCACCAGTAATAAATCACAAGTTACAAATACGCTGGTTCGTTCCACCATTACCGGAACTATTCTGGATGTGCCTGTAAAAGTAGGAAATTCAGTCATTCAGTCGAATAGTTTCAACGATGGAACTACCATTGCAACCGTTGCGAATATGAGCGATATGCTTTTTGTAGGAAAACTGGACGAAACTGAAGTTGGTAAAATAAGCGTGGGAATGCCAATGGATATTACCATTGGAGCACTTCAGGATCAAAAACTGACTGCCAAACTGGAATATGTTTCACCCAAAGGAAAAGAAGAAAACGGTGCTATCATGTTTGAAATGAAAGCGGCTGTCAAAGTTCCAAAAAATGTATTTGTCCGTGCGGGTTACAGTGCCAATGCCGAAATTGTACTCACCAAACAGGAAAAAGTGGTTACCATTCCCGAAAGTTGCATAGAATTTAGTGGCGATACAGCATTTGTATATGTGCTGAAAACCAAAGAACCACAAGCCTTTACCAAAAAACAAATTAAAGTTGGTTTGTCGGATGGTATCAAAATTGAAATCAAGCGCGGTTTGAGTACGAAAGATAAAATTCGGGGTGCTGAGATTTTGGAAAAGAAAGAAGAACCGAAGAAGGAAGAAAAGAGAAGATAAAATAAATCAGCCCCCTAAATCCCCCTAAAGGGTGACTTAAAGACCTGCGTTTTTCAATCTTAATTTGTGGAATTCGATATTTAATTCGTATAATTTGTATAATACATGAAAACAAAAATATATATAATATTAACTGCACTTTTTACAACCATGCTTGTAAGTGCTCAAAAGCCCTGGACGTTGGAGCAATGCGTTGATACGGCATTGATAAACAACCGGAATGTAAAGCAAAAAGTCTTGACAAATAAGACCAAAGACATTGCTTATCAACAGGCACGACAGAATTTATTGCCCGATTTGAATGCTTCGGCAAGTCATAATTTGGGTTGGGGTAGGGCATTAGCCGATAACAATACCTATTCAAATTCAACGTCTTTAACACAGCGCACCAATTATGGTTTTTCCAGCAATTTAACGTTGTTTGATGGATTGAAAATGAAGTACGACATTGACGCTCGAATGGCAGATTTGAAAGCTTCGGAAGCCGATGTAGAGAAAATAAAACACGATATCGTGATGAGTGTGTCTTCAGCATATTTGCAATGTCTGCTGAACAAAGAATTGTTGCAGGTGGCAACCGAGCAACTGGAACTAACAAATTCGAAACTGAAACAACGCAAGTTGTTAGTCGAAAATGGCAAAATGGCTGAAGGTGAAATGTATGAACTTCAAGCGCAGGCTTCAAAAGAAGAATTGAATCGGATTCAAGCTGATAATACGCTGAAATTATCGTTGTTGGATTTAGCTCAAATCTTGGAATTAAATGATTTTTCAACGCTGGATGTAGTTGTTCCTGAGAATTTAGTACAATCCGAATTGCAATTGCTCAATCCTGAAACGGTTTACAGCAGTGCCTTGGTTCACCGACCAGAAGTGTTGAATGCACAATATCAATTGCAAAGCAGCGAAAAAAATGTATTGATTTCCAAATCGGGTTATTATCCAGAACTATCTTTGGGAGCTTCGTTTGGTTCGGCGTATTATAACCAGCAAGGCATACCAAGCAAAACTTTTGGGGAGCAACTTTCCGACAAAATTGGTGCTGGAATTGGATTCGATTTGAGAATTCCAATCTTCAATAAATTCAAAACCAAAAATCAAGTAAAAACAGCTGAAATCAATGTGCAAAACAGTAAATTGATGGTTGAAAACACCAAGATTGAGCTTAGGAAATCCATTCAACAGGCATATTATAACGCTTTGGCAGCAAAAATAAAATGGGATGCCGCTCAGAAATCGGAAGTTGCAAGCCGTGAAGCATATCGGTTTACCAACCAAAAATACGAGAACGGACGTGCCACAGTGTATGAACTTTTTCAGGCAAAAAGTAACCTGACACAAGTGTTGTCGGACGTTACACAGTCAAAATACGAATATGTTTTCAGAATTAAAATTTTGGAATTGTTGAAGTAAAGCCCCCTAAATCAACCGAAAAGGGAATTTAAGACTGACTAAACACAAAATGCTAACTAAAAAATGCTCAACAAGTTCTCCTTCGGGGGATTTAGTGGGTTACAAACAAAAAATGAATGCAGATAATATAAAATCGCAAATGCGAAAAGGCTACCTGGAATATTGCATTCTGCTTATTCTAAGGAAGAAGTCGGCTTACACGTCGGACATAATTGCCGAATTGAAAGACGCAAAGTTAATTGTGGTGGAAGGAACATTATATCCTTTGCTCACCAGACTCAAAAACGGTGAACTGCTCGAATATCGCTGGGAAGAATCGACGCAGGGACCGCCCC
>JBBQMQ010000435.1:0-4119 GCA_038329115.1 Bacteroidales bacterium | reverse complement strand
GGACGATATTGAAATGGTGGTGAGTTTTATCATTAAAACCATTAAACGTTTCGACATTTCTAATGGCAATGATCAACCATTGTTACCCATGTTCAAGGATCAGGAAGATGCCGAATTTGCTACAAAACTGATTCATTCTGTTTTATCGAACAGCAGTACGCTTCGTGTAATGATTGATGCCAATACAAAAAACTGGGAACTGGATCGTATTGCATTTATGGATATTGTCATTATGGAAGTTGCTTTAGCCGAACTGCTAAATTTTCCGACTATTCCGGTGAATGTAACGTTGAACGAGTATATTGAAATAGCTAAGACCTATAGTACCGACAAAAGCGGAACATTTATTAACGGCGTGCTTGATAATATTGTCGGACAGTTGAAAAAAGAAAATAAGTTGATTAAAGTGGTGATGTTTACTGATAATAAGAAATAAATCTATTATATTTGCAATTATAAATTATTAAACGAAAAATAACATGAATCTATTAAGTATTTTATTACAAGCAGCTCCTGCAGCAGGTGGAGCAGGCAATTACACCGGAATATTGATGATGGTTTTAATATTTGTGGTGTTTTATTTCTTCATGATTCGTCCACAAAGCAAACGTCAGAAAGAAATAAAAAAACAACGTGAAGCAATGAAACCGGGTGACTCAGTTGTAACTTCGGGTGGTATTTACGGTAAAGTAAAAGACATCAAAGAAACTACAGTTGTTATTGAAATAGCTGATAATGTACGTATTAAAGTAGATAAAAATTCTGTTTTTGCTACAGCCGAAGATATCCAGAATCAGGCAAAATAAATTTGAGTTTTATGGCTGAAAATGACGGCATAAATTTACTCAGGTATTACTTGCAAAAGCTTAAATCATTCTTTTTATCAAAAGATATTTTAAGCTTTTTGCTTTTTCTTGTCTTGTCAGGTGGTTTTTGGTTCGTCAATTCGTTAGGAAAAGAAAAAGAAACCGAAGTGATAATACCTCTACGCTATGTAGGTGTGCCACAATTTATAGCCATTTCAAACAATCCCCCAACTGAAATTTCAGTAAGTGTAAAAGATCAGGGATTACACCTTTTGGAGTATTCAAGAAAGCATAGTAAACCTCTGACAATAGATTTATCCCGCGTTTTTTACCAGAAAGGCGAGATATTGATTACTTCCGATCAACTCAGAGGGAAAGTAAATCGTTATTTGCAGCCAACAACTTCCATTCTGGAAATTCATCCCGATTCTTTAATTATTCAATATGAGAAGCTTAGTATGGTAACATTGCCTATTAAGCTTGTTTCAAACATTGAGCTTGTGCATCAACATGTTTTTAGCAATGCTACTCAACTTGAACCTTCGCATGTTACCGTTTTTGGTCCTAAAAAAATTCTAGATTCACTCAAAAGTGTACGCACAGAATCGTTGATTCTGAAAAATATTTCGGATACAAATAGTTATATATGTAAACTAAAACCTTTAAAATCTGTACGTTTTTCGGCAAATGATACGAAAGTAACTATTTACGTGGAGCAATTTACAGAAAAGAAGATGCAGGTTCCTATAACGGCGGTGAATTGCCCTGAAAATCTGACAATTCGCACATTTCCAACTCAGGTGGTTGTTACGTATACTGTCGGACTCAGTCATTTTAATTTAATTAATCCGAAAGATATTCAGGTGTATCTGGATTATAACGATTTAAAAAGCGTAAAGGTAAGTAAACAGAAACTGAAAATTAAAAGCAATTCTATCGATATTTCAAATATACGAATTTTACCACAGGAAGTTGAATTCATTCTGGAACAAAAATAATTCCCTTTTGGGTTGGAGATTATTATATGCAAAACATTCAAATGGTTGACCTGAAAAGTCAATACGAAAAAATTAAAACAGAAATAAATGCCGGTATTCAGGAAGTAATTGACACAACTACCTTCATAAAAGGCGGTAAATTAAATGATTTTCAACGGAGCCTGGAGGCATATTTAGGTGTCAAACATGTTATTCCGGTTGGAAACGGAACTGATGCTTTGCAAATTGCGTTAATGGCTTTGGGATTAAAACCAGGTGATGAAGTAATTACGCCTACTTTTACCTTTATTGCTACAGCCGAAGTAGTTGCTTTGTTAGGTTTAACTCCGGTTGTTGTTGATGTTGAGTTTGATACGTTTAATATTTCACTCGAATCGGTACGAAAAGCTATAACTCCCAAAACAAAAGCCATTGTTCCTGTTCACCTTTTCGGACAGAATGCCGATTTGGAAGGAATTCTTGCTTTAGCAAAAGAGCACAATCTCTTTGTAATTGAAGATGCTTGCCAATCAATCGGTTCTAAATACACGTTCTCCGATGGTCGTCAGTTTCAGTCGGGCTGTATGGGTGATATTGGTTGTACGTCATTTTTTCCATCAAAAAATTTAGGTTGCTTTGGTGATGGTGGTGCCATTTTTACAAACAACGATGAGTTGGCCGCTAAAATGCGCGCCATTGCCAATCACGGTATGGTTGTACGTTATTATCACGATTTTGTAGGCGTAAATTCCAGGCTTGATAGCATTCAGGCAGCAGTTCTGGATGTGAAACTGAAACATTTGGATAGTTATTGTGATGCACGTAGAAAAGCAGCCGATTTTTACGATAAAGCTTTCAGCCACTCTGATAAATTAATAACACCGACCCGTTCAGCATTTTCAACACATGTTTTTCATCAATACACCCTGAAACTGGTTGATGTTAACCGTGCTGAATTGATTAAACATTTGGCTGATAAAGGAATTCCGGCTATGATTTATTATCCGGTACCTTTGCATTTACAAAAAGCATATCAGGATTCACGCTACAAAGCCGGTGATTTTCCGGTGGCCGAAAAACTGAGCGAGTGCGTGATGTCTTTGCCTATGCATACCGAACTGTCTGAAAATCAATTGGAATATATTACTAAAAGCGTGTTAGAGTTTTTGGGCTAAGATAAATTTATCAACCAATTAACCAATCAACAAATTCGCCAATTAACAAAAAACGAAATGAATTACTTCGCCCACGAAACTGCAGTAATTGACGCTAACTGCGAGATTGGAAATGCCACAAAAATCTGGCATTTTTCGCACATTATGTCCGGTTGTTTTATCGGAGAATCTTGCAATATCGGGCAAAATGTAGTAATTTCGCCGGGTGTAAAGCTTGGACGCAATGTGAAAATTCAAAACAATGTTTCAGTTTATACAGGAGTTATTTGCGAAGATGATGTTTTCCTGGGACCTTCCATGGTTTTTACCAATGTGATTAATCCGCGCAGCCATGTAAACAGGAAAAATGAATATGCTCAAACGATAGTACGTAAAGGTGCCAGTATTGGTGCAAATGCAACGGTTGTTTGCGGAAATGAAATCGGTGAATATGCATTAATTGGAGCAGGAGCAGTTATTACAAAACCTGTAAAGCCATTTGCGTTGGTAGTTGGAAATCCGGCCCGTCAGATTGGCTGGGTTAGTGAAAATGGTCATAAACTGACATTTGATTCAACGAATAGAGCTGTTTGTGTTGAAACAGGCCAGGAATATGAGTTAAAGAACGGAGAAGTAAAAAGAATAAAATAATCAAAAGACTCGAAGAAGATGATAAAATTCGCAGTAATAGGACAGGGGCATATTGGAAAACGTCATGCCGAAATGATTCGCCGGAATCCGGAAGCACAATTGGTTGCAGTGTGTGATGTGTTGCCAAAAGAACAAATCGGGTTATCCGATATAACTGAAACTTATTTCACCAGTTTTGAAGAATTACTGGCAGCTAAACTGGATGTTGATGTAATAAATATTTGTACTCCAAATGGTTTTCATGCCGAATATGCGGTAAAAGCTCTTCAGGCCAAAAAGCATGTAGTACTCGAAAAACCAATTGCACTGACGAAGGTTGATGCTGAAAAAGTTCTGTTCAAATCGCTCGAAATGTCAAAACACGTGTTTAGTGTTATGCAAAACAGGTATTCACCACCATCTGTTTGGTTGAAAGAACTGGTTGATAATAATACACTTGGCGATATTTTTATGGTAAAACTGGATTGTTACTGGAATCGTGACGACCGTTATTATAAAAAAGGAAACTGGCATGGTGATGCGAAGTTAGAC
>JBBQMQ010000434.1:0-4127 GCA_038329115.1 Bacteroidales bacterium | reverse complement strand
TCCGTGATTCTGACCGGAAACAAAAAGTACTTTACCATCGCTACCCACATCCCATGGCTGATTTGTGCGAACATCGCCTTCGGCCCACACAGGAACAATCCATGCCACATCAGTCGGAATTCCATTTACAAAATTATTGTTCAGTTTGGCAATATAATATCCGCCATTATTTGCACGGGTATCTGTTGTTATACCCGAAATGAAGATATCGGCAGTAGCTGTTCCGGGCACATTCGATGTTTTTATAAACCGCACATTATCAACTGCTTTTTGTGGAAAATGTAACACTTTTAGTATCGTTTGTAAATCGGGACTTAATTGCAGAACAAATGCGTATTTATTATCAACGGTTGTTCCATTTTTCACTAAACCGACTGACAATGGTATCCGTTGAATAGTTCCGTCAATCCAATCCAGGTTGTCGGCACTTCCACCCACCAGCCAAGTTCCATTTGACAATTGAACAACATCGTTAAAGCACTCATTGCTTGAATTTCCAGCATAAAAAACCTTGTTTTGGGCATTGCCAAAAAATGGAATAAGTAATAGCAAAAGTAGAAAACGTTTCATTTTCATAATATTAAGTGATTTATAATATAAAATAATTTAAGGATTTGATTTCTTGATTTAAAGCATAAAGTTTATTTTCTCAGACTTTCCAACACAGCGATATCCTCGGGACGTAATTTGCCGTTTTTCATTGGGCCACAATTTAGCAAGAAGTTAGCATTCATCTTACCTGCAACATTTAAATAGGTAAGAATTGATTCCTTGCTTAGAACCGAAACATCGCCTTCGTGCCAAAACCAATTGCCCGAAGGAAATTCTTTGTTTCCTTTAATGGACATGGTCGTTTTAAACTACCAAATATTAAATTACTAACGATAAATAAACATATATTAAAACTCTAACCTCCATTCAACATCTGCGTTAACAGCACTCTCAATAAGTAATTTCAATAAACCTGTTTTTTCATCAATCTGAGTTGTTGTTTTCACATTTGTTGTTACACTCCTTTTATATTTATAGCCATTAGTAGCAACAACAATAACATAGGTTTCTCCACCAACAACCTTTGATACACCCGATAATTGTTTCTTAACATTATCCCAAACCGGTCGCTTAATCATATCAACATAACCTTGCATAATATGTCTGTTTGTTGATATGAACTGAGGATTATTTTCAACTTTATGAACAGACATCATACGTGCTTCTCCGGGTCGGAGGTTCTGCGAGAATAATTCATTTCCTGTAAACTTACCCACTAATTGATCATTCCAAAAATCAAAAATATAATATTGTTGATTCGCATCAAGCCCTAGTCCTCCTTCAGCTGTTGACTTTCCCAATTCAATGCTTATAGTTGAACCTATTGGACTCTCTATCTTTTTTTTGCTCACCGTTGAAATTAAAGTATCTGATTTTGTATTATAAAAAGTAAGCTGATGCCAATCGGGTGTTATTTCAAAATCATAAATCTGAGGATAAGACTTACTGGTAAAAGCATCTAAAGGTCTTGCACTTTTATGTTGAGTATGAAAAGGGAAAATGCGGGTTAAATCTTTTAATTGTTCATCTGAATATCTAGAAAAACAAAGTCCCGAAACATAATGCCCTGTAACAATATAAGACATTGTGTATACAGCCCTAACACCATCGCGATTACTAGGAACAGCACGGTTTGGATTCTTCGAATCCATATCGTAATTAATCACAACACGATTTTTATACCAACGTAAACCTGCACGAGAAACCATTTCAGGTGTCATCATATCATTATCTGACCAAATACGTTGTGATGCAACCAATCCAAAAACCAAATCGGAACCTATACTAATATTTTCTTGCAAATAGGAATCTTCGCCCAATACTTCATGCGGAATCTTAAACATATTACGGTACGCCCAAGATGAAGTCTTGTATTTATCTTCAAACCCTCCTTCGTTTGACCAACCCTCATTAGGATAATCAAACATGATACCTTTTATACCTGCCTTTTTTAAGCGTAAATAAACAGTTGTCATGTAATGAATGAAAGCACTGTCCGTATAATCATAAAATGATGTGAAATTATTCTTTTTGATATAAGGATTGTTAAAAAGCATAAAATTTGGATACTTCGTACAAAAATCTTCTGAGCGACGAGCAGGCTGTATATAAAAGAATGGTATTCCACCATTATTCATTACACCTTTGCACCATTTCTCTGTTGTTTCATAAGGTGCTTTGTAATGAGGTCCAACAGAAAGATATTCGTTGTCTCCATACATCTGAAAATGCTCATCATCCCACCAACCTTGTTGATTATTTATACCATAACAATCTGGCTCAAAACGTAATACAGCTCTGGAATAATTTAAGAAACCTCGTTTCTTAATTTGTTCCATTTCCCAAACTGCATTCGGAGAATCGTTAAAGACTGGACCACCGCCATATTTCTTATGACATGCATACCACATGCATTGGGTTAAAAAATCATACATTGGTAAATGAATTTTTTGAGCTTTCTTAAATGTAGAAGCATATTGTTCTAAAGCATCAAAAGGATTTGCAGTAATAAAACTTATATAAAACTTATCATCTGGGATGTATTGAGTTCCCGGATCTACCCTTCTACCAAAAGAATCTAAACAAAATAGATTAAAATATAAAGCCGTATCTTGATTCTGTACCCAAACTTCTTTTTTAAAATCATGATATGAAATACCTCCAAGAACAAAAGAATTCAACTCATTTCCTTTACCAAATTTCACCAATAAATTATTTTTAACCCAACTATTCTTCTTTTCTGAAACAACGGTTGTTTCTCTATCTCCATTTCCATCTAAGGTTTGATAATTATCATTTAATTTAAAATTCTTAAAAGCATTTCCAATAAACTGAATATCCCTAACCTGCATGAAATAAGAAGTGTTATTATCAATACCTCCATTTAATACAAAAAATTCTTTTCCATTATATAATGATATTTGAAAAATTAAACCGGGATAACCTTTCTTATAACTTTTTATCTGAAGCATTTTTCCTTTTCCAATCTCATCAGAAATATCAGAGGTATTCCAAATAGGCTTATATGAAGTGTCCTTGGAAGTTAAACACATCGTTTGATTATAATTATTTATAACAAACGCAGCATTAGAAATACAAATCTTCGTTGTTTTCTTATTGCGAACCTGATATGTCCCATTTAACAAACTATATTGAATACTAATTAAACTATTCTCAATAGTAACAATCCGCAATGATTCGCTAATTTTAATATCCTCTTGTGAAAAAATTTGAATTATGGATATTGTTATTAAACCTAATGAAATTATAATTTTTCTCATTTTATTCATGTTTTTTGTCTGATTATCAGCAATGTAAAAAACGCAAAGAAATAGTGGAAATTTCATGTATATGCTCTTGGCGATACTCTTGTGTGCTTTGCGTTTATTATCTTCCTATTAATAGATTCTTTGTAAATAATAAAACAGATTAAACACTTTTTTACTACCCACACGATTCATGGTAGAATCAATATTATAGGTGATACAAATGATGAAAGTTACTTTTTCAGACTTTCCAATACAGCTATATCCTCAGGACGCAGTTTGCCGTTTTTCATTGGTCCGCAATTCAGCAAGAAGTTAGCATTCATCTTACCTGCAACATTTAAATAGGTAAGAATTGATTCCTTGCTTAGAACCGAAACATCGCCTTCGTGCCAAAACCAATTGCCCGATGGAAATTCTTTGTTTCCTTTTATTGACATGGTCGTTTCTATTTGCATTGGTAAATAAATATCTTTTCCAAGCCATTTCCAAATTTTTTGGTCATTGGGATTATATTCTTTGAATTTTTCTCCACTTCGTGCATCCACAGGGTGTAAAGGCACTCCCGGATAAGCAGTTGTGCTATTGTTCATTACGATACAGTTTGGCTGTAATTTTTTGATATACTGGTAAATATAATCTATCTGCCAACGATATGCACCTTCGTTTCGCCAAGCTTCTATAAATTTCAAATCACGCTCCTGAGTTGCAGCAACAGCTTCTACTTTTTCACCGGTATCGTCCGAGATTGGTTTTGTCCAGCCAGATTGCTGTTTTTTCCAAAAACCATCAAACCAAAATTCGTAAATT
>JBBQMQ010000433.1:0-4134 GCA_038329115.1 Bacteroidales bacterium | reverse complement strand
GGTAGACTGGGCAGTATTTAACGCCGATATGTTGTCTAAACATAAATTAATTTGTACCGGAACAACCGGTGGATTGATTCAAAAAGCAATGAGTGATAAAGGTGTGAAGGTGAACATTACCTGCATGAATTCAGGTCCGCTTGGTGGTGATGCTGAAATAGCCGCATTGGTGGTTCGCAAACAGGTAAATCTGGCTGTCTTTCTGATTGACGATTTAAGCGCACAACCCCACGAAGCTGATATTCAAATGTTACTTCGTCAGTGTAGAATTCACAATGTACCTATCGCCTGTAACCGTTACAGTGCTGATCTAATGATAACCAGCTCATTGTGGGATAAAGAGGATTATATACCAAGTGAACCAAGGTATATAACGTTCGATCGAAAATAAGTGAAAGTGTATTTTTCGTTTAACCACCTCCGGTTTATTCCGGAGGTTTTTTTATGATTAATATTTGTTATAAATACTCCATTTACAAGTGTTTTCAGGTATTAAATAATACTAAAACATTCAATTTGTAGTTTTGAATTATTAGTTGTATTTTTGAAAACTTTTTAAATTATTTTTTTTGAATGAGAAACACTTTCGCAGCATTTTTAGTATTAACCTTTGTTTTGATATTCAGTCCTGAAAAGGTTTATTCGGATGTTACCATAAAGTTAATAACCGAGCTACAGGTTATTGATAACGATTCGACATTCAGATTAATGTATTTCTATGATAATCAGGGAAATAAGGTGTTGGAAACCAAATATTACCAGAATAATCAATCCTGGAGTCTTTTGTCGCAGATAGAATGGATTTATGATGGAAAAAAATGCATAACTCAACGGGAAAGTAAATGGAGTACCAACAAGTGGAATATAACATATACAATTGATTATCAATATGTGAATAATCAATTAATGTCGGAACTTCATCGGGAATACTTCGATGGAAATTCACAACAGGTAAAGAAAACCGATTATCAGTACACAACTTTGAAATTGACTTCCAGAAAAGAATATTCATGGAAGGTTGATTCGTGGGTATTAAACATTGAAACATCGTACACTTTTTTGCCTGATGGAAATTCAGAAAGTGTAACTACTGCATTGTATCAGGCAGGATTAATTTCCATTCAGTATAAATCCGTTTTTACTTATAGTGCAGCCGGACTTTTATCTACACAATTGCTTCAGCAAAAAACAACCAATACAAACTGGACAAACACCGAACTGATTAACTGGTATTACCTGCCCGGAACATCAAATATACTTTCACAACGATGCAAAAAATGGCTTTCGGATACCTCAAGCTGGGAAAACCTGCAAAAAGTTGAAAATCAATACGATGCAAATAACCAGTTAACTTCAGAGACTTTTCAAAGTTGGAAATCCATGTTTTGGGATAATGATATCCGATATGATTACGTTTACGACAACAATAATCTGGAGGTTAAAAAAATATTGTCTTTGCCAATTTATAACGTATGGAGAGGCATTGTTTCTATTAATTATTTAAACTATACTGATAAAAAGGCAGGTCTAATTGAATCAAAATTTGAATTCTGGGGAGGAAATACCGGCGAACTTACCACTTCTTTCATCCCATTCGATTTCAATAGCAGTGTGGTACTAAAAAAAGGGAAAAGCGTTCAGATTGTATATGCTTCGTTTAATGATACGACAGCTTTGTCTCAAATCAGAGACGGAATCAGCTCAATTCCCGTATATCCAAATCCTTCAAATGGAATATATTACATTGACACACAGGCCTATGGAATTGAAACGTGGAATGTCTCAAATTTGAACGGACAAATTCTTAAAAAACAGGTTCAATCCACTCAATCCGGTGTGATAGATATTACTGAGTTTCCAAAAGGAATTTATATTTTGCATGTTGAAACTTCTAAAAATCAATTTATTCAGAAACTTATCAAAGAATAAAATTGCCTTAAACAAAATACATTAAAAATCATTCATTTACAAATATGAAAACAATAAAATCGACTTTAATTATGACTTTAATTTCAGTAGCCACTACGGCTTTGGCGGGAAATCCGTTTTTCGAAACGTATAAAACACCGCATCAAACCATTCCGTTTAATGAATTGAAAACAGAATATTATCTGCCGGCATTCGATGAAGCCATGAAACAGCATACCAAAGAAGTTGATGCCATCATCAATAATCCTCAGACGCCGACTTTTGACAATACAATTGTTGCTTTGGAACGCTCAGGTGCTTTGTTGACTAAAGTAAGCTCACCGTTTTATAATTTGCTTGGTTCCGAAACAAACGATGAATTACAGAATATTGCAGAGAAAATCTCACCATTAATGAGTGAACATACTAACTCGATAACACTGAATAGCAAATTGTTTTTACTGGTGAAAGCAGTTTATAATCAAAAGGATAAACTAAAACTTACACCGGAACAACAAATGCTTTTGAAGGAAACCTATGACGGTTTTGCCAACAACGGAGCTAATCTGTCTGATTCAGATAAAGCTATTTATCGGGAGTTCTCGAAAGATTTGAGTATGCTGACGCTGCAATACGGACAAAACGTGTTGAAAGAAACCAATAAATTCAGTTTACTTGTAACAAACAAAAATTTACTGACAGGTTTACCGGTAGATTTCATGGATATGCTGGCCGAAAACGCTAAGAAAGCTGGAAAGCAAGGTTGGTTATTGAATCTGAAAGCAACCTGTTATGTTCCTTTTATGAAATATGCCGATAATCGCGATTTACGTCGTGAATTGTATATGGCTAATGCAACAAAATGTATGTTGGGAGGCGAATATGATAACCGCGAAAATGTCAGAAAGATTGCCAATTTAAGATTGAAAATTGCGAATGTATTAGGATACAAATCGTATGCAGATTATGAATTGATTAACAGAATGGCTGGCAAAAAAGAAAAAGTATATGATTTGCTGGATAAATTATTAATTGCCTATAAACCAACTGCCGAAAAAGAATATTCTGATGTACAGGCTTATGCCGATTCAAAAGGTGCTTATTTCAACGTTCAACCATGGGATTGGTCGTACTATTCAGAAAAACTTAAGGATGAGAAATATGCTGTAAACGATGAAATGCTGAAACCGTATTTTGAGCTCGAAAATGTAAAAAAAGGAGTTTTTGGTTTGGCAACTCGTTTGTATGGAATTAAATTCACGAAGAATACTAAAATTCCCGTTTATAACCCTGAAGTGGATGCTTATGACGTAACGGACAAGAATGGCAAATTCATAGCCGTTTTATATACCGATTTCCATCCACGCGAAGGAAAACGTGCCGGTGCCTGGATGAATGACTTCAAGGCGCAATGGTTGGATGGAAAAACTGACAGCCGTCCTCAAATTGTGATTGTGATGAATTTTACTCGCCCAACAGCTACAAAACCTGCTTTGTTGACTTTTGATGAAGTCACCACGTTTCTTCATGAATTCGGTCACTCGTTACATGGAATGTTGACTAAATGTACTTATCAATCGCTTTCAGGTACAAGTGTTTACCGCGATTTCGTAGAGTTGCCTTCTCAAATAATGGAAAACTGGGCTTCTGAAAAAGAATTTCTGGATGGTTTTGCTGTACATTATCAAACCGGCGAAAAAATTCCGGCTGATTTAATTCAGAAAATCAAAACTTCGGAAAATTTCAATAACGCCTATTTGTGTTTACGTCAATTGAGTTTTGGGTATCTTGATATGGGATGGCATACGATTGAAAAACCATTTGAAGGCGATGTAATAAGCTTCGAAAAAATCGCCATGAAATCAACACAGGTTTTACCCGAACTTTCAAATACTGCTATGAGTCCTACGTTCAGTCATATTTTTGCAGGAGGTTATGCTGCAGGATATTACAGTTATAAATGGGCGGAAGTACTGGATGCCGATGCATTCTCTGTATTTTCAAAAAATGGAATTTTTGATAAAAAAACAGCTGATTCATTTCGTCAGAATATATTAGAAAAAGGTGGAACCGAAAATCCAATGGTTCTTTATAAACGTTTCCGCGGACAAGAACCTACCATTGATGCCTTATTGAAACGCAACGGAATAACTAAATAAACGCAATCATTCAATTAGAAGCTAGAATATTAATTTATACCAATTTATGAAACGAAATTCATTTTTT
>JBBQMQ010000432.1:0-4136 GCA_038329115.1 Bacteroidales bacterium | reverse complement strand
AGAGCGATATAGAGCTCCCTGAACGATGAATCCAATGTTGTTGCCATTCTCCTGAATGACTGATTTCATGTAATCTTCGTTAACAGAACGAAAGACAATACCAAATGACAAGAACAGAAAAAAGGCAGATATAGTTATAATAATCACGACTCTGCCATAAATTGAGGACCGGAATTTAACATATCCGCTAATAATGGGTCCTCCTACGTGTGAATTCTCCGATATTTTTTTTCTCCACCCCATTGTGTCTTCGAATAACTATTTGTTTAAGAGAAGTATAAGTAATAGGTCTAAAAAGCACTGCATTAACTGAAATCATTGACCTTTCTAAAGGTACTATATACTAAGTTAATCTCAAAATTTTATATAATGGTTCAAAAGTTCAATTTTGTCTTATGTACTGAAAAGGTGATAAAAAAGCAGAAGCGATGTGCAATCACATCGCTTCTGCTTTTTAGAAATATTCAGAACCATATTCCTGTTTTCCCAAGCTATCAAAATGTGGGTATTTCGATTTTGTACCCAAAAAGCTTCGTTGGAAATCCTGCCATACTTCAGAAGGAAGTTCAGACAATGGATGGTCAATCAATTCGCCGCCATCCTGCAAAACAAGTTGGGATGGATCAGAAGTATATCTTTCAACAGAAGCAGCCAAAAAATCTTTGAAACGTTCAATTTCTTTGGCCGACCAGTTTGTAGCTTCTTCAGCAAGGAAAAAGGAATTGGTTTCTGCGATCCATCTGGAAGGTTTAATCTTGTACATCCAACCTTTTTGATATGGATCCTCGTTCAAAAGACTTGGATCTTTAAGCAACAACTGGTTGTTATCCATTATTACTCCTGAGATCGGAGAGGTAATTTTCAACGCGTTGCCATTGTGCTCAATATCAATTAATATGTCTCCCTTCTGAACAATAGCACCCGGTTCAGTCAGTTTTTTTACTTTGACTTCACCTGTAAGATGCAAGAGAAGATCATCGATACCAACTTTAGCTATACCTCCTTTATCGAGATGCGTCCAGGTATGGTTTTTGCTAAAGAATAGTCCCTGTGGAATATTTAAAGCTTTAGCTGTTAGTGTTCCCAATGATTTTTGAATTTCCTTGGAAATTTTAATCTGCTTGTTAAGAAGCATCCAGAAAGGTATCAGGATGGCAAAAAATACAGCGATGGCCAAATATTCGATTCCTTTCGTTTCAAAAATGTTTTGGTAAGTAAATCCATCCATACTATTTGTTTATTAAGTTTATATATAAAACAATGCTCACTAAATTTCTACTATTTGTTTATTCAATCATCACCATGTTTTGCCCAGGAAGGGGAATCTCTAAGAACCGGCATTCGTCGAACAATCCATCTAAAAATCCAGACCTCTGTAAATATAACAGCGAAAGTTACAACAATTTCCATCCAAGATGGCACATAGCGAATAGCAGCGTCCCATCTAAAACCAATTACCGTAACGTTTAGCCTGTTAAGAATTATTCCGATCATTGTCAAAATTGCAGCAAGCCGAACCATGAAAATATTTCTGGTTCGGTAACTGTAAAAGAAGAGAACCATTGGTATAAATACAAATCCAAATATTTCCAGCAGAAACCAATAGCCCATTGGTGTATTCAAAAGATCCCAATTTCTTCCATGAAGAAATACAAGAAATTGAAGAAAGAAATAGGCAAACATGGTACCGGCACAAATTTTTGCCAATCCATGAATTATATTTTTATGCTCCTTCTTATTCTCCTCGCCGGTTTGATTGAAAAATACTTTGTGACTGATAGATCCCTCAAAAATCACCATGGATAGTCCGGCAAACACGCTGGAAACCAGAAATAAGATAGGAATAAATTCAGAATACCAAAGCGGATGAATTTTGTCTTTTGCCATCAGATAAAGTGCTCCAAGTCCGGATTGGTGTAGGGTAGACAAGGTGATTCCGAAAATTACGGCTCCGATTGTCATTCCGGAAAGAATTTTCGCCGCCCTTTTTGCTCCAAGCCATTCAGCAATTGCAGGTGAAAATTCCAATAATTCGGCCAGCATATAAAGTAAGAAGTGCCAGGCTACAAGGAATAAGACTGAGCTTGCCCCAAAATTATTTCCAATGATTGGATTCACAACGTTCCAGGGTCGACCCAGATCAAGAAGTAACGCGCCCGTATAAAAAGCGTAAGCCAGGAAGCCATTCAAAATTGTGACTCGTACTATGGGTTTATATTTCTTCATATTCAAAATATAAACCATAAATGTGAGCACATAAGCACCACCGGCAAAGGCAACACCCGTAACTACATCAAAACCAATCCAAAGCCCCCATGGAACTTCCTGAGTAAGGTTCGTAATGGAGCCTAGACCCTTCCAAAAACGCAATACAATCAAACCAAAAGCAAATATCACAATTGGAAAAGAAATAATATTGAAAGGAGTAAGAAGTTTACTCTTTGGTTTTAACTCACTTATAATAAATTTAAAGATAGACTTACCGTCATTATCCTTATAGGCAGGTTGGTCCCTATTATTCATTTTCGTCTTGTTTTGTGTTGTTATTATTTTTAGTTGCTTGGTAGATTGCCAATAAGAGTGGCGGTAAAAGAACATCTACAGAGGGCACACTGTACAAAAATCCTTTTGTCAATGCTGGATAGGATGAATTTTGCAATTTGGTATTAAATCCCAATTCATTTGGTTTAACTGCTGCGAGGTAAAGAATTCCAGTCCCTCCGGCAACATTTTCTCCATAAATTTCATTCACATAATCTTTTGGATTCTCGAAGATTCTTTTGCGAGCTTCATCAATTAATTCTCTTCGGGTTCCAAAGGTTATTGCATCTCCCGGACATGCTTCAGCGCAAGATGGTATTTTTCCGGCCTTAAATCTATCGTAGCAAAGGTCACATTTTTGAATTTTAGGGTTGGCACTATGAAATTCAAATTTTGGGACATCAAATGGGCAGGATACCATACAATACCTGCAACCCATACATTTGTCGCCTCTCCAAATAACCGGACCCTCTTTGGTTTTGTACATTGCCTGAGTCAAACAAGCTGCAGTACAAGCTGGTTCATTGCAATGCATACATTGTTTCTTTACAAATAGTTCACCTTTTGATGTAATACAATTGTTGATGACAGTTCGTTGCGATTCATTTGTTTTTCGTAACACTCCGGCAATCAGTTTATCCTTGGGTTCGGGGAGATCATGCGCTTTAGCACAAACTCTTTCGCAAGCTCTGCATCCCAGGCAACGGGTTGAGTCATAAAGCATTCCTTGAAATTCCACTACATTCTCATTCGTTGTAGGAGAACCAAAACTCTTGCCTACCGCCAGTGTTACTCCGGCAACTCCAATGGTCCTAAAAAAATTTCGTCGATCAAAACCCATGGTTATATTTTTTATGGTTAATTTTTGTGATCAGATTGGTAAAAAGTTATCTTGAAGTGTCAATAAACTGGGTCTGAAAATCTTCCCAAACTTCCGGTTCTAAATCAGCGAGTACATTATCAGTCAATTCACCCCCATCCTGAAGAATAACATGCGCGTAAGCAAGTTTATCAGTCCTTACTGTAGCCGTAATAAAATCTTTAAGGCGAACAAATTCATCCTGCAACCAATCAATATATTTCTGACCCATAAACATGAACTGCACTTCACGTAACCAATTCTTTGGTTCAATCTGATAAACCCAGCCTTTGAAGAATGGAGATGAATTAACTAAGCCAGAATCAGTTAATAACAAATCATTCTGTTCCAAGATTGTCCCAGATATCGGAGCATATATATTCAATTGCTTTCCTTCATGGATAATTGTCATAATCACCTCACCTTTGCGGACCATTTCACCGGCTTCTTTCATTCTTATTTTTGTCAATTTTCCGGTAACATGCTGCAGAAAGTCATCTAATCCAACTCTAACATTACCATCCTGTTCCATAAAAGCCCAGGTATGCGTTTTGTCGAAGTAGATTCCTTTTGGAACATTTATCACATTTTCAATCAGCAATGGTGCTATTTGAATTTCCTTATCGGTTAATTGGGATTTTACATTTGTTCTGCTGTACAAGAAAATCGCAATGAATAGTCCGGCAATAAGAATAAATGTCAGAACAATTGGCCAGGACGATATTGGTGAATTGGC
>JBBQMQ010000431.1:0-4166 GCA_038329115.1 Bacteroidales bacterium | reverse complement strand
TGACTCTTGCTAATTGTAATAAATTTTCTATTTCATTTGGCTCGTCTGTTTTGGGTGTAAAGTTAGAGTCTTTAAATAGCTTAGAAACTAAAATACTTTGACCGTTATCTAAAAGTGCTTCAATAAGCAAATTATACTTACCCTTTGTCAAAGTTGCTTGTCTGTCAATGAATATGATTTTTCCTTTCCCTAATGGTTCAAACTCAATCAGTTCATCAATATAAAAATCGTCATTTTTAGGACTGTTTAGTAGTTTTAAGTTAGTCGAGGACGTCAATGAAATTTCATCAAATCTTTCTTCTGAAATAGCTAAAAGCCTTTCAGCTATTTTGTCCAAATACTCGATATCTTGAACTGATTTCCATTTGTCAGGAATAATGCTGTGCCCGTGTAATGCTCCAACAAGTCCCCCTGTAAATGCGGCAATGCTGTCTGTGTCGGATCCCAAAGCATTTACAGATTCAATAATTGCTTCTAACGGTTTGTCGTGAAATTTTGTAGCCAAGTATATACCTGCAATAACTGTCCCAATTCCAGAGCCTTTTGTTGATTGGTCGAAACAGCCAATTTTTTTAAGCGTTTCTAAAACTGGTAGATTTTGTTTAATACTCTGAAATATAAATCGTAAGAGATTTTGTGTTTCGATGATTGTTTCGTCGTAAACACATTCAAAAGTTTTGTTACTTGATTTATTCCATTCATTTAGCCATTCTCTAATTTCATTTTTTTTTAAAAATGTCAATTCGAACTTTTTAGGGAAATCCAAACCAATTTGGGTAATATAGTTTTCCCAATTAAAATCTTCAGGACTGAAATATATAATTTGATTAATAGCGTAACCGTAAAGCATTGCACCTAAAATAGCTCTTGGATGTCCGTGAGTAATTATACTGTTACAAAATATTTCTTCTTTTATTTTCTCAGTGTTACCGAGATTTGCCAATGCAATTGGCAAAACTCTCATTGCTGCGCCGTTTGCACCACTTTGCTTGTAATCGCAATTCACACCATTTATTTTGAAACTGTAAAAGTTATTGTACCACTTTATTGATTTTCTCGAAATTTTATCTGCTGCTGTTTTAACTGTTCTTCCACCGCCTCTTGCATAATCCAACCAGTTTGCAAGCTCCTTTTTCGCAAAATAGTTATGATCTAAATTACCGTCCTTTTTTATACTTCTAGCAACTGCCAAAAGCAATTGTGTGTCGTCAGAGTAGGAACCTGCTCTAATTGTATCTATGAAGCCGTAAAATCTGCCTCCAACATTTTTTTCCCAAGTATAGAAATTTTCAATTCGTTCAGTACCGAATTTCTCTTTTAGTGTTTGCTTGCTCTTTTCAAATTCAGTTATCCAACCCAAAGCATCACCAATAGCTGATAATTTGATACTTCCTTTATCTTTTGTTTCAGGTTTCATTATATCCTTGAATTTGTAAATAATGTTGAATCAACAACAAAGTTACGTGTATTGTAATCACTTAATGCACCTTTACCCGCGGCTAAATCATTTTCATCTTTAAAACAGACTTGTAATATATCACTTATTGAAATTTCGTTTTTAACCAAGATTTCGGCTTGTTCGTCAGTTGGATATTTTGATTTTAAGCAGTTTCTTGAAACAGTTCTCGAATTGTAAGAAGTTACAATTTGTAACGAGTTTGCAAACATCATTTGAAATTTATTTATGTCCCCAGTTACCCGAACATTCCTCTTATTATAGCTATTTGCTGCATTGGTAACGGAAAATAAAGTGTCTATTTGGTAAATATATTTTTTGTCGATTTTCAAAACACACCAATTAATATAAACATCATTTTTTGTCTTTTCACGAAAATGGCTAAATAAATATGAGTTTGGATGTTGAATCGTAAGATTAATAAAATTTTTATCATCATATCTAATTTCATCTATAAATTCTATGTAATCAAAAATATCAGTTTGATCTATATCAAATTGTTCAAGCAATGCTCTTGAAAGTATTTTGCTTTGTTCAAAAATACTTAACAGATTTATTGTCGGTGTAAAGTGAATTAAGTGCTCAATTCCTCTTTCCGAGATCTCATTTTTAAATTCTATATGATTATGTTTCTCTTCCATATTCTTTAAAATGGTGAATCTTCAATTGATGTTGCTTTCAGACTACCAGAGTTTTCTACTCTATCAAGTAAGTCTGTGTTTATTTCAGAAAGATACCTTGTTGGTATTCCGCTTGACAGCAAAAAAAGCTTTTCTCTAGCTCTTGTCATTGATGTGTAAAGCAAACGTCTTTCTGTTGATATATGAAACTCATCTTCTGCATCATTAAAACCTGCCGGATATGGAATCACATCATCGTTTAAGTCAATAATAAAAACATTCTCAAATTCCAGCCCCTTAACCGATGACAATGTACATACTTTAATCGAATCGCTTTCAAAGTCAATATCATCCGTTTTAAGTAATTCTTGCACTTCAAAATTATTGTTTTTTAAAAAGCCTTTGATATTTCTAATTCCACTATGACTTCTGTGTAGTATGACAGTTGAATTAATATTACCCTCTGTTTTTAATTTGTTCAATTGCTTTAAAAGAAAAGCACATTGCTCATTCCAATTTGAGAAATAACCAACTATAGGTTTGTCTTCGCCTTTTCGAGCCGTTTCAATGGTTGTAAAATCACTTGTATCACGTTCCTTTTCAAGAAGTGAGAGCGCAGCTCTTACAATTTGAACTGTATTTCGATAATTTTTTTTAAATTCAATTGTTCTACCGCCTCTAACATTCAAACCAACTTCGCTCCAAGTAAAACCACTCTTGTATATTCTTTGAGCTGCATCGGCAATGATTGAAATACTTTTTGTTTCCTCAGAAACAATCTGAGAAATAACGATAATTTGAGCTTTGCTCAAATCTTGTGCCTCATCAACAATTATATGAGTAAATGGCTTTTGAAAGTTCGACTTAGTAGAAATTATTTTTAAGGCAAGTAAAGCGTAGTCGTCAAAATCTACTTGGTCATTGACCTTTAGTTGATTGTTGTAATCTGTGAATACATTCCAGATTGTTTCTTTATCTACTTTTGTAACCCTGTCATTTGTTCCTCTTCCTGCTCGTTTTGCGTCAAAATATTCCTCTTGAGTTTGAAAAGCTTTACCTTTCATCCAAGCAATTTCTTCAACAAAAAATTCGACCGTTTTACAAGCAATATTTTGAACGGAATACTTGGCTTTTATAACAGAAACGATGTTTTTTTGAGTTACATTATCAATGGTTTTAAAAACTCTTCTATTATCAACTACTTTGGATAGTTGAATACCGTTATGTTCAATAAAATGGTAAGCCCATTTATGAAAACTTGTAACAAAAACATTTATTCCTTTTGGTTTGATCGGATTTATTTCATCACTGTCTGCTTGATAGCCCCCAGATATTTGAGGTGTAATTGCATTGATATATTTCACAAGAGTGTTGTTGTAAGTGAAAATTGCAATTTTCGCTTCTTGAAATAAATTAGATTGTGTGTCGAGTAAGTGCTTTGCTCGATATAATGCAACCGTTGTCTTTCCACTTCCAGCAACACCCTTAATCTGTATTGGGTCAGTTACTTGCAAAAATAATACTCGCTTTTGCTCTCCTTTTAGAACGATGGGTCTTAGTGGCATTGTGTCGTGCCTTTTAAGGGTTGGTGATAAACAAACTTTGTGCAACTGAAAGTCGGATTGTGGATGTCGTTGTACGTTTTTTGATTTTTTGAAACGTAGGTCTTATTTCTCACTTGTCTGTCCTTTTAATTTTAGTATCGTCCCTTTTCTTACACTTTTTGCCAATTCATTTATTTGCAAACTCTCAATATATACAATTTTAAAATAGCAATTTTTTCGTAAAATATCTAATTAAATTCCCATTTCTCTCAAATATTTCGTCTTATGGGGATATAGTCTTATATTTGAGCGACTTATACTAACATAAACAAACAAAAATGATGCCGGCGCGGGAAGCAAAAATTCAAGTACGTGCTTCGCACGCCCTTTTTTTCATTATTCCTCTATTTTTTTTCTTTTCTTCGGTTTCACTTTAGTAAATAGGCCTGCCGTATATTTTTCGTAAAGATCAAATAAAAATACCATCCTGTTGGCCTCGCTCGTAAATGGCTGAGGGCGGTAAGCCAAATCAACAGCTTTGTCTAA
>JBBQMQ010000430.1:0-4167 GCA_038329115.1 Bacteroidales bacterium | reverse complement strand
GAACTAAATGTTGACTACGATTCTCTTGACGATGATATATCAAAAGTATGCACCGATACAGTTTTGAAAAATTTCAAAGAACTTCAAAACAGGAACGATTGTGTTCCGCCCACTCTTTTTGAAGAATTAGACCGGAACATCTATGACATCCATGCAGAATTAATAGACAGAAGTATTGAGAACAAAGAAAATGAGGATGATGTAAAGAATAAACTCCCGATTAAGAACCTGTTTCCTAAAGAGTTCTCATTAGAACGATTATCGGAGATTATGGAAGCAAACGATGATGAATCATTAAGATGGTTCAATTTGCACGGATTCGAACCAAATGACATTTTTGTATTGATACCGAGAGAACAAATTTCTATTGGGGATAATGAGGATATATATATAAGGGCGGTGGTTACTAAGCTCAATGAGCCAGAATGGCGGGGATTTATTGACCTTACATTTGACCAGTGGGCAGATTAAGTTTCAAAAGCCGAACATCACGACCACCTTTCGACGGAAAATTCAAATTTGTTGTAAGTTGGTAAACATAATAATCAAATCTAATCAAATTGCCATAATAAAACATCCTGTAATTTGGAGGAAGTTTTCATCCGTCAGGTTTTAGTATCCTAATATCCGGCAAAACGATAATATTTATTACCTTAGCTCGAACCAAAATAAGATATTCCAATGGAATCAATAGAATTTGTAAATAACTACGAAAAATACTTACAAGAAATTCAAAGCGTTGCGAAACCTGTATTTCAACCCATCATTGATGAATTGTTAAAGATAGACCCGCACGATCTTGTTACGCCGGATAGTTGGTTCCAAAATAAAACCACGGCTAGAGGTTTGGTATGGTGTATGTTTGTAAAAAGAGCGGGGAGTGTACCTTTGAATCCCTAATATAATTGTCAGATGACACCGGAACCAGTAATCGTAAAATGTGAAATCGGATCTTACCCAAGACCGATGCCTGAAGGTATGTTTGATCCAATGCCATCCGTTAAAGTTCAGCTTACCAACGGTGAAGAACATACATTATTTGAATTCTATTCCGATGAAATTTCTTTTTCCGAACCCGAATTTATAGGATTGACATTAGATGAAGCAACAAGAGTGAAGATTAAGAAGGATATAATTTATCTTCAATCCTAAGTAAACTGATTTAATATATTTTTTCTACAAGTTTCCCTTTTTTATCAATTAAATAACCATCGTTACAAGAGCTTTTGCCATCCCATTTCTGTACTTTTGCTAATATATCGCCATTACTATTACGAATAGAAAAGGCTTCTGCAACTAGAAATTGAGGCTTAATGACAACAATATCTAATTTGTTTATATAGCCCCACAAATTATCAATATCAACGGAAGCCAATCCAAAATTAAAACTTCCTACACAAAAGTATTTAAATGGAATAATTACATCACCTATCTCATTAATAAAACCCCATTTCCCATCTTTACAGCAGGCTGCCAAACCATCTGAAAAATTTAAAATATTACTATAGATTGGGTCACAAATTTCTCTTCCTCTCGTGTTTAAAAATCCATATCTCCCATTTCTTTTAAAGCCAATTAAATTATTGCCTTCTACTTTTGTTGATGGCCTAAAAAATTCGTAAATGCACGGAGCAATTTCAATTCCATTCAGATCAACAATACCATATTTACTGTCTTTTTTTACATAACCGATATCTTCTTCAAAGAATCTCAAATTTTTTGGGAAATATTCTAACAGTTCTAAGATTTTATTATAGTGACTGATTGAAAAAATACCATCATCATTATTATATAAACAAATATCATCGTATTCAATTCTAGAAATCAACCCGTCTTTATTTATATATCCCCATTTCCCATTTAGTTTTACCGCAGCTATACCATCTCTAAATTCAGCAATATCCTCATAGATACAAGGTACTATCTCCTCTCCTTTTTTATTGATTAACCCATATATAAATGGATATTTACGCACAACCGCGAATCCTTCTACAAATGAGAAAATTTCATCATAGTAATTTGGAGTAAGTTTATTACCGTGCTTATCAAATAGATTACATTTATAAGATTCTTCGGCGATAAAACAATCCCCGTCTTCATCCCATATTCTACTATATTTAGGTTCAAGAATAATCTTGCCTCTTTTATCTATTATTCCTTGCTTCGATTCTTCTCCATTACTTATATCTATTTTTGCAAATCCATTTTTAAATGAGCTAATCCAACGACACTTAAACTCTTGAGAAATCTGTTTTCCTTCTTTGTCGATAAGAAAATAATTATATGAATTAAGTGATACAGCAGCGATTCCTTCACTAAATGAATTTGCTTCCTGAAATTGTAATGAAATTTTAAAATTTCCTTTTGTATCAGTATATCCGTATAAAGAATATCCTTTATCATTTATTTTTTCAACAGTTGATAACCCTTCTGAAAATGACTTCGCATTATCATAAATTAATGGAATTACTTCTTCTCCATTAATATTTACAAAACCACATTTATATTTGGGGTGATCACCTATTTTGACATAAGCTAAACCATCAATAAAGTCCCCAACTTCATCATATTTAAAAGGGATTACCAGATTACCTTTGACATCTATAAAACCCCACATATATTTATCATTACATACAGCAGCTAATCCGGATTTAAAACTGCGCGCACCATAGAATTTCACTGGTATAACCTCATTTAAATGATTGTCTATGAAACCATACAATTGTTTATCAAAGCCATAAAATCGATGGACAATTGCTAAATCTTCACTAAATGAATAAACTTCTGAATATGGCTTATTTAGTCGTGTAACATTTCCGTCTAAGCTAAGATATCCACGTTTAGTGTTATCACCTGTGCCCAAAATTACTTTAGCACGACCACACTCAAATTCATCAAAAAATCTAAATCTAAAATCCACAACCAATTTTCCTGAATAGTTAGTTAAACCTTTTAGCCCATTTTTGCCTCTTACAATTCTGAATTGTTCAGATTCAGTTTTATTTTGGTCTTCTGCTTTTTTAAAAGTGTTCATTTCACTTGGGATTTATATGTTGACATTTTTTAATGAAACTGTTTTGTTTCGACCTGTAAATACGAGCGTATTAAATAATTGATTCTTAAATATGTAGCGATTTCAAAGGTTAGTTGATTGAAATTATCAGAGATACAACTATTTTAAATTTATTACTTTTCTGTTTTTGGATCTATAATTGCTGCTAACCTACTGGAAACTTGCACTCTATTTATTTACGCTTGCCAATAACTCCGTTACCTATGCACCCCAATGTCTTGGTAGGTATATAGAGCCGGAAAGTATTGGATGAGGCTTATTCACTGTATAGGTCTTTTTGGTGTATACAATCCATTTTCAATTATTCAGCAAGGTTTTAATATAAACAAATAGACGAGTGAACTCATTTCGCTTACATCCAGATTGAAAATGTATTATTCAAATATAAAAAATATATCTGTAATATGTTGTGTGCCTTTGTGTGTTTTTTAACCTCGACAGAAAAAAGGTTAGGTTGATCTTAAATCACTATCGGGATATTGTCTGAATCTATAAAAGGGTGATCCTCGATAGATGGAAACTTAACCCACTAAGGTTGTCAAATCATTGGTTTCACCTTTATTGAGTGACGGAAAAAAGGGGGGACGGGAAAAAAGAAACCTATTCTTCCTTGGGAATCACTGAAAACTGATCCTCTCCGATTACCAATCCAAGTGTGCGACCATTATCCCAGTCGATATTAACCACTCCGCCTCCGATATGGTAGATTGTTCCTTCTGTGCCCGACTCAACCGGGTCAGGGTCATTTCCCATACTTATTAATTTAACTCTGTCCCCTTTTTTCATAATAATGTCATTTTTACAATTTTATAATACGCTGACAATTAACCCTAAAGGTAGTAAATATTTTTGGGAAAACAATAGACATTAAGAGTCTTTTCTATTAAATATCCACCCAAAACGGGGTTTTGTTTTTCTTTTGAGAGCAACAAAGCGGAACATAAACTGTTTAGTGCAAAATCCGGATTAAAACGGACACCCATTCCGATCCAAAGCGGACAATGATTCCGTTTTAAAGCGGACACTCATTCCGGACGAAGGCGGACAGTGATTCCGGATCAAAGCGGACACTTTTCTCGTGGTACATTTGGCCA
>JBBQMQ010000429.1:0-4170 GCA_038329115.1 Bacteroidales bacterium | reverse complement strand
CACTAATGCTTACCGATGATAACAGATACTTCCACCTTCTGCATAGAAAGGGGCAAATACTAAACACCTGGTTAGTATATGCGAGTCAGGATGGAATAAATTTTACTGAAATAACACGTGGAACTTGTCCAGCTGCAATTGCTTGGTTCGATATTATTGCAGATGTTAAGTCGAAATTCACTTCTATTAAAAAGTTAAGAATACATTTAGACGGGAATTGGAGTGGTACCGATATTGTCAGATATTACGAGCCTACAGATTTTTATTATGATGAAATTGCATTTACAAATAGCTCCATTCCTCGTCAAAAAATTACTTCATCAAATTTCGAAATGACAAATGACACCTTTAGATATTATCCAAATCCAGTAATGAATTATTTTACCATTGAGTCGGGCACTCCAATTAGTAAAATTAGAATTATTAATCTTACAGGAGTAGTACTGATGCAGCAATATGTTCGCAATAATACGTTTTCTGTAAATACCGAAAATATGCCTAAAGGTTTCTATTTTGTTGAAACAGAGTTTGAAAATGGTCAAATTGAAACTAATAAAATTATTAAACAATAAAGCATATCAATACTAATATCAACAACTTTAAAATAGTATTATCAAACAATTCTAAGTTATGAATATGAAAAAAACATTTTTTGTAAGCGCTATTACATTAATAATATCTTTAAGCTGTTTTTCAATAGAAACCGTACATATCAATTTAAATAACAAGCTTCAAAAATTTGATGGTTGGGGTGTTTCATTATCCTGGTGGGCACATCAGGTGGGTAAAAACTTTTCTGACAATCAATTAGATACTTTATGCTATTGGTTAGCCGATAAGAACGAATTGAACATGAATGTGTTTCGATACAACATAAGTGGTGGAGACAACCTTGAGCATACTCATATGCGAAAAGATGCACAAGTGCCTGGATATAAAATTTCAGAAAAAAGCGATTATGATTGGTCACAAGACGCTTCACAACGAAAAATATTGTTGAAAATAAATGCGTTAAGGGAAGATGCTATTTACGAAGCCGCTAACTATTCTCCACCCTATTGGATGACAAAAAGCGGATGTACTGCAGGAGATTCGCTCGGACATGATAATCTGAAAGAGGATTATTATGACGATTTTGCAAACTATTTAGCTGATGTGGTGAAGCATTATAAGGATGAATATGGAATTGTTTTCCAAACCATTTCTCCCATTAATGAACCTTATTCGAATTGGTGGAAAATGAATGGAAGTCAGGAAGGTTGCTATTTTTCTCAGGATAATCAGGAAAGAATTATTAGGGAGCTTTACAAGAGTATGAAAAATAGAAAGATGCTTTCTTATAGCTCAATAGCTGTAATGGATGCCAATAGCATAGATGAATGTGTTGAAGGGTTTGAGAAATACGCTGAAAAAAAAGACATTTTAAAGTATATTGGACAGATAAATACGCATTCGTATACAGGAGATAAAAGAAAAGAATTATCCATGCTTGCAAAAAAATACAAGAAGCGTCTTTGGCAATCCGAGTCTGGTCCACTTAACATTAAATTGAAAGGATTGGATAACTTTCTTTTTATGGCAAAACGTATCGTAACGGATTTAAACCTTATGCAGCCAGTGTCATGGTGTGATTGGCAATATATGAGTGGTGGTTTTGGAGGCGTTTGGAGTTTAGTCGGCTATAAGGATGACAATAAGACTTTTGAACGTACAAAAGGGTATTATTGCAGAAAGCAATTTTCAAAATATATTAAACCTGGTTATACAATTGTATCAAACGATAATGAAAACGTACTAACTGCTATTAGTCCAAATAAAAAAGAGTTGGTCGTTGTAATAGTGAATCAGGACCCTACTGTAAAACAATTTTCAATTGAACTTCCAAAATTTAAAAATGAGATTCACATCATTAGAACATCTGAAAATGAGGATTGTATCTTACTTCCAAATTCTACCTATAAAGAAAATGGATCGAGGATCGATTTAGAATCAGATGCAAAGTCAATTACGACGCTTGTAATTCCTATTTCTTAATTACATTGTCATTCTAGCTCTAACAAAGAGTAGTCTTTCTTAAAATAATAATATAATCCATTGAAATTGTTTGATAATCTATTTCTGGTAATTTGATTATATTGTAATTTTACATCGACATTTATTGAATAAGTTCAAAAATAGACTTTGAAAAATCACAATACATATTTTGAACTCACATTGTTTTAAAACGAAAAAGAAATTATTGTCTGTTATTTAAGTGGAATTAAATAACGATGAAATTAAATTTAACTTTATAGAATTAATTATTAATCAAATAAAATCATTAATCTTTAAAAACAAAATCATGAAAACAAAACTTACTCTTTTTTTGGCAACTGCATTAACATTCAGTGCCATGGCGCAACAAAATGCCACTTTCGAAACCAGTTCAGCAACAATAAGTAAAATCTCAGGAGCTGTAGCTGACGATATTACCAGATCTAACCTTCTGGATTTTCAAGATGCTACGGTTACAGCTGCTACTGCTACTGTAACAACTCAAAATGTTGATTTTACAGCTAGTTCTACTTATGCGAATCCGGAAGCAACCGGAGTTAACCCAACCAGTACATGTGCCTATTGGGTAGCTAATACTGTAACCCCAGGTTGGGCTCAGGGTTTAGATTTTACTTTTTTATCACCTGTTAATGCAGGCACTAACCAGTATTTACACATCATGATGAAAAAGGCTGCTGTTGAGGCTAATGGTGTTTTGGTAACATTATGGGATGTGGCTGGAGTTCAGTCAGGAAATCTGAAGTATCCCAATAACGGCGATGTTGACAGGCTTGCTGTTACAACTTCCTGGGCAGATTTTGTGGTAACTATTCCAAGCACACATGTTACATTCAATAAGATAAGTATTAAGTTCAATACAAGAGTTGTCAATCAAGCAAGTTATGTTGATGAAATTTATATGG
The DNA here is from genome assembly GCA_038329115.1 of Bacteroidales bacterium. Lineage (GTDB taxonomy): Bacteria > Bacteroidota > Bacteroidia > Bacteroidales > Paludibacteraceae > Paludibacter. The sequence goes on along the minus strand of JBBQMQ010000429.1, from coordinate 1,213 downwards.
ATAATTCTGTAACTCCACGTACCAATGTTGCTACTGCAATGAACGAGTTGGAAAGCCGCGGATACAATGTATTTGCCCGGAACGGGAAAATAGTGTTAAATGCAAATACACAAATGAACGTTAAGATATACGCCCTAAGCGGACAAAAATTATACGACCAAAAAGCTACAGATTTGCAATGGAAAGTACCTGCAAAAGGAGTATATATTGTACGTCTGAATGAAAAGACTCAAAAAATTGTGGTTGATTAGATTTTCAAAAGAGACCATGCCATTAAGATTTCCTTAGGGAATTTAAATGTGCATGGCTATTTTTTTTTATTTATATCTAAAATATTTTATTACAGTTTTAGGATAGTTAGTTGGTAAGATACCCTAAAAACTATATTGCAACCCCCAAATTTTATATTATCTAATAAAAAATTCAAGCAACACTAGGTTTCTAATAGAAATATCAAAAAAATTGATATGAAAAACACCTTATTACTCGCTGGTATATTCTTGTTTAATATACAGCTTCAGGCTCAAACATCTTCAAATTTTATCCCACGTTCAGAACATCCCAAACCACAGTTTGAACGTGAACAGTGGTTAAATCTCAATGGTAGTTGGGATTTTGCTATTGACAACACACTAACCGGAACTGAAAAGGGATGGTTTAAAAATGCTTCTTCTTTCGACCGAAAAATAACAGTTCCCTTTTGTCCTGAAAGCGAGTTGTCGGGTATCGGAAATACTGACTTCATGAATGCAGTGTGGTATCATCGGAGCTTTACGATCCCTGAGAATTGGAAAGAACAGCGTGTTTTCTTAAATTTTGGGGCAGTAGATTATCACTGTACAGCTTATGTCAATGGTAAAAAAGTAGGGAATCATTATGGTGGAAGTACTTCTTTTTCGCTTGAAATAACTTCGGCACTAAAAAGTGGGAGTAATGAACTGATAGTTTCTGCCGAAGATGACATTCGAGGTGGAGTTCAGCCTGCCGGAAAACAATGTGTAGCCTATAAAAATCGTGGCTTTAGCTACACCCGAACTACGGGTATTTGGCAAACTGTATGGCTCGAGGCTCGTCCGCAATCGTATCTGGAAGGTGTTAAAGTATTACCTGACGTTGATAATAGTTCATTTATCGTCACTCCCGAAATTACAAACTTCAAAAATGGACAATCTTTTAAAGTCACCATCAAAGAAAATGGCAAAGTAGTATCAAC
>JBBQMQ010000428.1:0-4176 GCA_038329115.1 Bacteroidales bacterium | reverse complement strand
TGCAGCTCCTTTATTCTCAAAATCATCCTTTAGCTTATCGTAAATAGTGATATTGGGCGAAAGAATAAAAAAGTTTTTGATTCCTTTTTCTTTGACCAGATAAGTTACAAAAGCACCCATTAAGCGTGTTTTACCAATACCGGTAGCAATGGAAAAGCATACCGAAGGGAAGCTTTTTTCAAATTCTTCGAACAGTGTATTGTCCTTTTTTATCAGGTTTTCTTTCGATTTTAATTCTGTATTACCAATTAAATCAGCACTCAACAAAAGCTCTTCTAATAACTCCAAACTTTGTTTAAGCGGCTCTCTTAAACTCATGGTATTGCTTATATAGTCTGTATTTCTGCTCATGGTGGAAGTTTATTTTTCGGTGTCAACCGACGAACTTAGGAAGTTATTTTCTGCTTTTTTAATCGATTTGTTTACTTCTTTGTCATCAAGCACTTCCAGTTGATAGGTAGCAATTTGTTCTAATTGCTTGAATCGGGTTGATTTGTCGATATTTTGTTGAATCAATACGGCGTTCATGCTTTCGATATTTGACAATACTGTTAGCTCATTTATACTTGCAATATCACGAATATTGAGATTTTTGGCAGCGAGTTCAGCATTAGCATCGCGCCAGTCTTTTGCCGTACAACCGAAAAGTGCTACGTTCAACAAATCTGCTTCTTCGGCATAAGCCAACCATTCATTATTTTTGCTGTAGTTCTTAAGGGGTAAAATGTGTTTTTGCACTGCATCGGTTTGCAGGTGATAGTTGGCTTTGCTCAATAATCGTTTAACGCTCCATTCAATTTCAAAAAGGTTGGTTTCAGCCTCTTTAAGCCGTTGAAACTCTTTAATTAAATAAAACTTAAACTGTGGCGAAATCCACGAACCAAATTCAAAAGCAATATCTTTATGTGCAAAGGTTCCGCCCCCATAACGACCGGTTTTTGAAATAATACCAATGGCATTGGTTTTTTCAATCCATTGCTTAGCCGATAAAACAAATCCATTACTGCCACTTTCATTTTTAATGTTACTGAATTCAGTAACATTAAAAACCGGATTGTTCATTTTCTCCCATAAACCCATAAATTCGACTGTATATCGGGTGCTCAGCCAGTGGGAAATAACCAAACCCGTAGTTTCGGCATTTTTAAATCTTGCCATATCGGTTAACGAAATATAATCGTCTTTTTTGCTGGTCAAAACAGTTATTTCAAAACTTTCTACATTTATTTTATTTGATTTACTCATATTGGTACTATTCTTTTTGATTCGTCAAAACAAATTCAACTGCCCTTTTTGTTCTTTTATCTTTGCCGGACTTGGTTTTACTTCCGGTCTTACATACGAAGGCACAAAAGCCGGTTTGTCAGCGTCTGCGGGCATATTGATTATATTCAAATTGGTACAATAATCTTCGTTTTCGAACTCGCACTTACCAAGCAATACGGCTGGAATCTTTTTTATTTCAATTCGGGAACTAATATCTTCGCAACCTTCGGCGAAAGCCTTGCAACAAATTCGCAAACTTTCTTCGGGCTTCATTTCGCTGAGGATTTGCTCCACCACATCGGGCGTAATGGTGTTGGTAGTGGTAAAGATAAAATGATTTTCGGTGGCAAAACCTTGTTTCCAAATCACGGTTTCACTTGGGTTGTAGGTGAAACCTTCGTGACGAGCCATAGCAGCTGCAAGCAGTTGTGCGTTATAATCGGGGTTGATAATCCATTGACTGTATTTGTCTTTATTCAACAAACTGGGGGCTAACTGGTAGAACCGAAAACCTCCACCACCTTCCCAATTCAGTGCTTTGGAAATGCCGCCCTGGTCGGTGCCATTGCATACGGCTTGCAAGCGTGGCAAACAATGGGTGTTACAATGTTCGCCCAACTCAATGCCTATCCATTTGCGTCCCATTTTGTGAGCTACAGCCGCAGTAGTGCCCGAACCAAGAAAGGAATCTAGTACAATATCACCTTCTTGACTTGCTAATTGTAAAATTCGTTGAATTAATCTTTCTGGTTTAGGTGTGGCAAAAACATCTTGTCCATTGAGTGCTATAATTTCTCTTTTTGCTTCTTGATTGTGACCAACTTCATTACTTGCCCACCAAGTGTCTCCTTTTCTTCCTTGTTGAACTTCAGTTAAAAATCTTTTCTTTCTTGGGAAAGCATTACCATCTTTACCAAACCAAATTCTATTTTCTAAAATCATTTGATTCATTGTCTCTTGACCGTAAACCCAATGTTTCCCTTTGGGAACATTAAATGATTTTTCAGTTGGACCAATAACATCATAATAGCCGTTTTTACGTTCCTCGTTCGCAACTAGATCACCAGATTGCCAAGGACCTCTTGGATCGTTATCTGGATTTTGATAACGAACATTCATACTTTCCGTTCTGTCGAGTAAATTAATCTTCAAGTTATCAATTGATTTTGCATAAACTAAAATATATTCGTGGTTTTGAGAAAGATACTTTGCATCGTTTTTTGTACTGTGGATTTTCTGCCAAATACATGAAGCAACATAATTTTTTCTACCAAATACCTCATCACACATAACTTTCAGATAATGGCTTTCGTCGTCATCAATAGAAATCCAGATACTTCCATCGTTTGCTAATAGTTTATGGAGTAATTCAAGGCGGGGTTTCATCAGGTTCAGCCAAGTGCTGTGTTCCAGACCGTCGTCGTAATGTTCAAAAGCATTTCCGGTGTTGTAAGGTGGGTCAATGTAAACACATTTTATTTTGCCGGTGAAGTTTTGCTCCAATGCTTTCAATGCAAGCAAGTTATCAGCATGAATCAACATATTTTCCGTATTCAAATCTCCGTATGATTTGTCAGGGTCTTCAATAAGCACACGAGGTTCAGGCTTCACTTCTATATCTTTACCCGGCCAGCCGAGTTCAAGCTTTTTGTATTTACTATCCATTAAAAAAGGGTTGTTTGAAAATGTGTGAATTAGAAGTGATTTAAGAATTGCTGGTAGCAAACACTCTGAATTGTCTGGACTACTTATTATCCATTCACAAAAATACACATTTACTTTAACACAGCCATCTGATTATTCAAAATATTTTTAAGCTTCTTTATTTCTGCCTATTTTTTCTATATCATCTTTGCGGTACAGATATTCTTTCCCGGGTTTTATCCAAGGCAGTTTTCCATTTTTACGGTTATTGTGGAGGGTGTTTCGGTGCATTTTGTATATTCGTATGGCTTCTTTGGCAGTAATAAACTCTTCTTCCACTTTCTTATCATGAGTAGGTAATTCCATATACGCCTCTATCCGGTCGAATCTTTCGTTCAGCCGGGCAAACTCATCCAATAACTTTTTCTGGTTGGCAATCTGCACCTCCAGTAAATAAGTTACACGTGAGTCGGGCGATATGTTAGTTGGTTTACCCATTAATTATTTTTTTTCTCTCTTCTATTTCTACTCACGGGGTGACTCCGAGTCACCCCGTGAGTGTTGTAAATTTCACCGCAAAACTAGGTTTCAGAAAAGTGTTTTCAAAGGACAAAATTTTTCGTTGTTTTATGCTATTGAAATTCAGGCGATTGTATTTTTGTAATTTTTTGTATAAATAATAAATAGTCTTTTCGCCATCGGCAAAAACCTGATGAAAATGGATACCGAAGGTGAAACCGGTAAACGCAGTCTGAAACTAAGTGGATTTAAACAGGCGCTGGAAGGGTTTAACTTTAACCGCAACTATCCGTTGAATACGGTATTGCGTGTTTCGCCATCGGTGGAGCTGAACCGGAAAAAGTTGCAAGCCATCGTTACAATTCCACGTATCAATACGGATATCGATTTGCTGAACGTGCAACGATTGCCTTTTTTCAGGTTGCTCATTGCCCTTGGTACGGTATCCGACCTCGAATATAAAGCGGAAATTAATGATTATTCCCCACTTATGTTTAACCTGCATGGTGTAAGCGAAACAGTATCCGGAGCATGGAATAGTACGCAAACCATCCTGCCCGAACAGATTGTGACGGTCGGATTGGGGCAGGAAGAAATGAATCAGCTTACGGAAAATGTAACCATACTGGTGAGTCTGGCCGTGGAATTTGGTAATGTGGGCTTCACGGGCGAACCTGTGGAAGTGAAATATGCCGGAAGCGGGAAAGTTTTGAAAGTGGGATAGTTGATAGCAGACCCCTAAATCCC
>JBBQMQ010000427.1:0-4196 GCA_038329115.1 Bacteroidales bacterium | reverse complement strand
ATATAGACAACGACGTTGAACAAATACTGTTTCACCTTCTTCTTCAACAACCTCTTTTCGAGTACTTCCCATGGCACGTTCAATTTCACGTACATAGTCTGCCATTAATTTGAATTCTAACGGATTCATTGAATGAGGATGATCGGGACCTTTGTCTGCTTTGTTCAATGTAAAGTGTTTTTCAATCACACATCCACCCAAAACAACAGAAGCCAAAGCAACAACAGGCCCCGGAGAATGATCAGAATAACCGGTCAATATGTCAAAAGCTGATTGATAGGTTTTCAACACGTTTACATTGGCACTGTCGATTTTCGACGGGTAATTGGTGATACATTGCATCAGAATCAAGTTAAGATTACCCGTTGCTTCTATTGTTCTTACTGCTTCATCAATTTCAGCCAGGGTGGCATCTCCGGTTGCAAGCATCATAGGTTTTCCCTTTCTGGCTATATATTCCAGCATTTCCAACCAGGTTATATCACCTGATCCAATTTTTATGAAAGGAACATCTAATTTTTCACAAAGGTCAACAGCCTCAAAATCGTAAGGAGATGTTGAAAAATCGATTCCAACTTTAGTGCAATATTCTGCTATTTCCTGATGCCATTCTCTTGGGAATTCTGCATCTTTAAAAACCTCACTAACAGTTCGTCCCCATGAACCATGCACACCATGTAATTTCATGCGGGAAAAGCCCCCTTCAGAAACTATCTTTGGTGTTGAAAAAGTCTGAAACTTGGCACAATCAGCTCCCGCTACTTTGGCTGCATCAATCAACTTTTTTGCTTTATCAATGCTTTTATCAAAGTTGGCACCCATCTCTGCAATAAGATATGTAGGATGTCCAATCCCAATTAGTCTATTGCCAATTTGAATTTCTTTTGGAAATGATTTCATAATTAATATTTTTTAGGTTAGAACATTTTTATGGTTTTGCTCAAAATTTCTGCCTGAACTTCAGCTTCAGCCAATTCCCAGTAATTTGTTTTTAACTGGATCATTCGGGGTTGTAAATATTCTGCAACAGGACAAAGTCCGGGAATATATCTTTGCCATACTCCTGGCATTTTTTGTATGTGATTCAGAAATAAAGGTTCGAAATAAGACAGTTTCCATGCAGCATAATATCCATCGCCTCCATTTTTTTGGAAAAGATCACGAAAACGGTACCAATCAACTTTTGGGTTATCGGTATTCAATGTAGCGCTATACGACCAATATGAATTTTTATATCCATCCGGCTCTGCCTGCCGGGTCAATAAGTTTGTTCCAGCGAGTGCCTGATCAAAAATCTTTGCCACTTTAATGCGCTGCTCAACCAGTTCTTCTGCTCTTTCCAATTGACCAAGAACAACCGCTGCATTAATTTCAGAAAGTCGGTAATTGAATCCCAATGAAACATGCCGGCTATAATTAGGGTCTTGAATATCATTGCGGGTAATTTTACCTTGTTTGGCACTTACCCCTGCATAACCCAAACTGCTATATCTTCGGGCATTTATTGCTAATTCCTCGTTATCTGTTGTCAACATTCCTCCGTCACCACAAGTAATGTGTTTGCTTGCCTGAAAACTAAAGCTGGCAAAATTTCCAAACTGGCCAACCAATTTCCCTTTATAAGTTCCCAAAAAACATTCTGCATTATCTTCTATCAGCCAAATGTTATACTTTTTGCAGATTTCCAATATTTTATCATAGTCAGGACTAAGTCCATACAATGAAACCGTTATAATAGCTCTTGTTTTTTCAGTAATACATTTTATTATTGAATCAGCATCAATATTGAATGTTGAACGATCAACATCTGCAAAAACCGGGATGCTGTTGTTTTGCAATACGGCCATAGCGGTACTTGACATTGTCAATGGTGGTACAATAACTTCTTCTCCTGGTTTTACACCAAGAGCTGCCAAAGCAGTATGCATCGTTTGAGTGCCATTCACATGCCCAATGGTATATTTTACATTAAAAACTTCTCTGAATTTTTGTTCCAGACGATTATTGAAAATACTGTTTTTCGATGTGTTGAATTCATTGTCAAGTGCTTCTAAAGCATACTTTTTCTCTAAATCAGTAAACCTTTTCATTCTAATTTTTTTTATTGTACATGGTACTGCGTTTCACAGAAGAATTAATTTTTGCAATAGCTGGTTCTTTTGCTAATAAGGCCAGAATGTCGGTCATGTAAAAAATATCCTTGGTGTGGTAAAGCTTGTTATAAATGATTTCAGTCATCTCCCAATCAGGCAATGTGTCGATTGTCCAACGAAGATAAGAAAGATCTATATTGTTTTTTAAACACTTTTGTTTGAACAACGACGGATTTTTGTAAAAATACTGGGTAACATGTTCTTTTTCAAAATTATCTGTTGAGTTTTCCCAGACTTGCTGGAGTGCTTTAAATGAAAAAACTTCCGTGTCTAATCCTTCTGGGAAAGTTGGAGGGTTGTTATTATTGGCAAAATCTAAATTACTTTCTTCAAATAGTTTTATTACTTCATCAATGATTTCGGGATCTTTGAACGGATCATCAGCAGTTATCCTAACAATTGTATTTACTGAAAAATGATTAGCAGTTTGATAATATCTATCAAGGACATTGTCTTCATCACCTCTAAAACAGGATATTCCATTTTCTAATGCCCAGCTTTCAAGTATAACATCATTTGGATTTTGAGTTGTGGCTAAAATAATTTTGTCAACCTTTTGAGAAAACTTTAGCCGATTAACGATATGCCAGATTAAGGGTTTACCGCAAAGATTTTTGAATACTTTATTGGGTAATCTTGTTGAACCAGTTCTTGCCTGTATAATTGCAGCAATCATAACACCTCAAAGTTTGGATCAACAAATCGTTTTATTTTATCCCTTAATGTTTCCACCGTTTCCCATTCAGTATTTGTTCCTGAATTGTATTTAAAACCAGTTTCTACCTCAACAGCGTTGTGATGTTTTAAAAAATCTTCTTTGGTTAATCTATCAGAAACTGAAGGTAAAATAGCGTAATATTTTCCCAAATCAATGGTATTTAAAGCATCAGTTTCGGTAATCATTTCTTCATGTAATTTTTCCCCTGGGCGAATGCCGGTTATTTCTGTTTTTACGGAAGGAGCAATTGCCATTGCTATGTCCATAATTTTATAAGAAGGAATTTTAGGAATGAATATTTCACCCCCCAAATGATTTTCAATAGCATACATGACCAAATCAACGCCTGCCTGCAATGAAATATTAAAACGAGTCATTTCAGCATGGGTAATTGGTAAAACACCTTCTTTTCGCTTATCCATAAAAAATGGAATAACAGATCCTCTTGATCCCATCACATTTCCATAACGAACTGCAGAAAATTTAATATCACGACTTCCTTTAATATTATTAGCCGCAGTAAAAAGTTTATCAGAAACCAATTTGGTTGCACCATATAAATTTATTGGAGCACAAGCTTTATCGGTTGAAAGGGCTACTACATTTTTTACATTGTTTGCCAAGGCCGCATCAATTACATTTTGTGCACCATGAACGTTGGTTTTTACACATTCGTCGGGATTGTATTCTGCAGTGTCAACCTGTTTGATAGCAGCCGCATGAATGATTACATCTACTCCTTCACAGGCTCGTTTTAAACGGGCGCCATCACGCACATCACCGATAAAAAAGCGCAATTGCGGGTATTTATTAGCAGGGTATTTTTGTTTTAATATGGATTGTTTTAACTCATCCCGGGAATAAATAACAATTCTTTTTACTTCAGGATAACGGTTTAAAATTGTTTCAATGAATTTTTTACCAAAGGAACCTGTTCCTCCGGTTATTAGTACTGATTGATAGTTGAGCATTTGTATTTATTTGATGGTGAATAATATTTGAAGCTAATCGAATGGTTGACTGTTTTTGTAAATTAATTGCAAATTACACGAATTTCACGAATTAAAACGAATTACAGTGAAGAACGAATTTCCTTCGATTGCTTCGCGACTTCGGCGTGAGCTCAGTCGAACGCTCAGGAACTAACGAATTACAATAAAGAACGAATTTAACGAATTGATATTGTGTTTAAAACAAATCAATCGCCTTGTCAATCAGGAATTCTTTTATTTCAGATTCAACTATTGAAGGACCAATAAATTCGATGGGTTCGGAAAAGTCGATGTCTTTATGAAAAGCTAATTGCTCACGAAATAATTTCTCGG
>JBBQMQ010000426.1:0-4198 GCA_038329115.1 Bacteroidales bacterium | reverse complement strand
ACCGGTATTTCGGAAGTTGCTGCTTCTAATTTATTCAAATGTTATCCAAGTCAGGTTGTAAGTAATGTAAAAGTGGCTGCTAATACGGAGATCAATACAGTAACTGTTCACAACTTAGTAGGACAATTAGTTAAATTGGTGGTGGTTAACAGCAACGAAAAATCAATTGATTTAAGCGCTGTTGCAGCCGGTAATTATTTTGTAACGGTACGCTTGGCTAATGGTCAGTCGGCTACTCAAAAAATTATCAAATTATAATAAGTATTTCCGGTGGACAAAATCCACCGGAAATACACTTTTACAAATTTAAGAATCAATGTTGTTAACTTAAGGATCTTCATTGAATGGAATCTTTGTGAACCTTAGTGCTTTTGTGACTTAGTGGCTTTCATTTTTTTTGTCACAAAGACTCTATGTCACAAAGAAATACACTAACTAAACGACATTGATTAAGAATATAAGATTGATTGAATCATTTTTACAAACAAAACAAACAAATGAATAATTTAAAGAAACTAATTATCTGTTTTCTAACAATTTCATCGTTTATGTCAATCAGTGCCCAGTCTTTTCCGTATAAGACTGCAGGTGTAACCAATGGTTACAACTTAGTCTGGCAGGATAATTTTGATGGAAATAAGTTGGACGAAACCAATAACTGGGCAATAGAAGTAAACGGTGATGGTGGTGGAAATGCTGAACTGCAATATTACCGCCGTGAAAATATCTCTGTCGGTGTTGAGCCTGTAACAGGTGCAAACTGCTTGATTATTACCTCTAAAAAAGAAAGTTTTTCAGGAAAAACATGTACATCAGGACGTCTTAAAAGTTTAGGAAAAATGTCGTTCAAGCATGGTAAAATAGTAGCACGCATTAAGTTGCCCCATACGGCAAACGGGCTTTGGCCGGCATTTTGGATGATGGGTGCAGACTATCCAAGTGTAGGATGGCCCAAATGTGGCGAAATTGATATTATGGAAATGGGAAATGCGAATGGTATTAGCCGTGGCACACAGGATAAGTATTTCAGCAGCTGGTTCCATTGGGGAGAAACATGGAATGGATACCCAAACTGGGGAAAAGATTATACGAATGCAACCGGCATACAGGACGGTTTTGTCTTGTTCACATTGATTTGGGACGATAACTCGCTGAAAACATATTACGGCACGGACGATGATCCATTGAAGGTGAATATTGTAGAAATGGCTATTAATGGAGCTGATGTAATTAATAATGCAGCACATTATTTTCACAAAAAATTCTTTGTGCTATTTAACATGGCAATTGGAGGTAATTTTACCCAGATTTGGGATATAAATAAAATTACAGCTTTTAATGCTGCCAATAATTACTCCACAAATATGTATGTCGATTATGTACGCGTTTATCAACAGGGCGTTACGGGTGAAGAATATTCAGGTCCCGTATTGTCAACCGGAATAAATGAAGTAAGTTCTCAAAATAACTATGCTGTTTATCCAAATCCGGGTACCGATCATATTAACATTCGGGGCAACAGCACGCCATCGAATATTCGTGTTATCAATATGGCAGGACAAGAAGTTCTTAACCTAAATAACACTAATACGGTAAATATATCAGCTCTTCCTGTTGGAAATTACATCTTGAAAATTAAAGATTTGAATTCGAAAGAAGAATCTCATAAGTTAACAAAAAAATAATTCCCTGACAGGTATTTCTGAAGGTAGATTTACAAACTAAGTACTGAGACAAATATAATGTCGTATTTTGAACCTGCCTATCGGCAGACAGGCGCAAAGTTGCAAAGACAGAAAGGCACAAAGTTTTTCTACCGATACTCGGTATGTTCCATTAGCGTGATAGCGACTTAGCGTCGTTGCGTTCAAAAAATTTATTCTATTAAATTTTCGACATTAAATTATTCCGACTACTTAACAAATTAAAAGACTCTGATTTTAGAAGAAATCAGAGTCTTTATATCACCTGTCGCAGTTTTCACTCATTATTTCACACTTTTCTATATGAATTATCTCAAAAAGTACGTTATCAGTGCTTTCGTATTAGTTTCTTTTCAGGTATGTTTTGCACAGAATTTAGTTTCAGTTAACGACACAACAAAATTAATAAACGATCAATTCTCGAACGATTATAAATTAGTATGGCAGGATAATTTCGATGGGAGAACCCTCGATTTAAAGAATAACTGGAAAATAGACGTTGATGGAAATGGTGGTGGAAATAAAGAGCTACAGTATTACCGGAAAAGGAATATCCGTGTTGGAAAAGAACCCGTAAGTGGCGAAAATTGCCTTATTATTACCGCAAAAAAAGAGAATTATTTATCAAAACAATTCACTTCCGGGCGCTTAAGCACACAGGACAAAATTTCATTCAAATACGGTAAAATTGAAGCGCGAATTAAATTTCCAACCATAGGAAATGGTATCTGGCCGGCATTTTGGATGCTCGGGAAAGGTTACCCGAAACTCAACTGGCCTAAGTGTGGCGAAATTGATATTCTTGAGATGGGAAATGCGAAAAGCATCAAAAAAGGAGTTCAGGACAAATACTACAGCGCAGCTTGCCACTGGGGCGAAAGCTGGAATATGGGACGATATCCTCATTTTGGCAAAGCATCCATAAGCTCCTATTCTTTAGTGGGTGATTTCCATTTATTTACTCTTATTTGGGATGAGAATATTGTGAAAATGTATCTCGATCTGGATAAATATCCCGATACCTTGCCTTATTTCAGTCTGTCAATTGCCGGTGAAGATAAACCTGAAAATGCAGCACATTATTATAATAATCAATTCTTTATTCTTTTTAATATGGCTATTGGAGGGAATTTTACAGGAATTTTAAATCCGGAAGATATTACTGCGCTAACAAACGGGGAAGCAAAAATGTATGTTGACTATGTCCGGATTTATCAGAAAGGAAGCTCTAACGAAGAATTTACCGGACTAAAATTAGAATCAAATTTCAATTTTATTGGTAATAATAATTAAAAACCCATATTTGAATTATGAGTAAATACTTTAGGTCAATTTTGAATTTCAAAGTCATAACTATCCTGATTACAAGTTGTCTTATAATTCAAAACTCATACTCACAGACTTCTGTCCCATTTCAGTTTCTGAATAACTCAACAGATTTTGCGGATAGCGATATTTACATAGGCGTATTGGGTAATGTAGCTGACTCTGGAACAGTTTGGATTAACTTTAAAAATAACACACAGACTAATCTTGCAATGAAAAAAATTTCATCGCTTGACAATACGGTTCATAAAACAACCACTGACTGGGGATATGCTCCCATTTTCACAAAACTAAGCGATATAGCGAATAAAACCGTTTACATTCCTGCAATTTCTTCCTGTAAATTCTTTATTGAATTTAAAAATCCTTTATACATTCATTTCCATGCTACCGGAGGTTATGCTGCTCCGGATCTTCAAAACTCCGGTGACCCAAATAATGGAATCCGATTTGAAACCATTGAGATGACAAATGGCTCCAACGGTATGTGGATTAATACTACGAGAGTTGATACTTATCAATATCCAATGGGTCTGGAAGTGTATGGAAAAACCGGAACTACAAATACTTACAATAAAGTAGGTGAATTATTGACTCATGCTGATATTTTACAACGCTGGCAAAATACTTTTATTAATACTGAGTTTGCGCCCTGTTATGTAAACTCTGGGAGTTGGCTTTCAAATCCTCAGAAAGGAATTATTTTGCAACCGTCAAAAATTCCGCAATTTAAAGAAAATGGCGTTTCAAAAAACTATTTTCAAGATTATATTGACCGGATTTGGAATTATTATGCAACAAATGAATTAGTCGTTTCTCTTGGCGACAGAGGGGTTTACAGAGGAAAAGTAGACATAACTCAAACTTTGATGAAAGACACCTTAAAAATGGTTGGACCAAACGGAATTCTGGCTTATATCAGCGGAAAACCCAACACTCAGGAAATAATTGAAGCTAAAGGTAAAATTGCCGAAGATGTATTGGCAACGCCAGATAAAGCTTCCGACAAAGCTTTTCAGGCACAATTTTCGGCTGCTGTTAATCGTGGAGCAATCGATTTAACTATTCCGGGTGGGCAATTGCAAAACTGGGGCGATAACACAAAGTATTTTTCGAAAGATACTTACAATAAATACGTTTGGTTTTTTCATCAAAACGACATAAGTTAT
>JBBQMQ010000425.1:0-4203 GCA_038329115.1 Bacteroidales bacterium | reverse complement strand
TTGGACATCCGGCCGGTGTAAAACCGCTGAATCCTACAATGTCGCCGTTATTTACATAGCTTGCTGCCTCTTCGGCAGTTACAAATTTATACGTTTCTTGCATGCTTTTGTTTTACAATTTATTGTATATGAGTGTGTTGTCTGATTGCTGTTTCTTATTCAGGAAATTTTTCCGTATTTGCGAATTTGACCGCAAAAGTACCAATTAAATTCCGTTTGTCTATGGAAAAACCGGACTAATTAGAGAAATTTTTCTGTATTTGATGCATACTTGTAAAATATAAGTAATTAGGCCGTTTTTCGTTTAAATAGTCAATAAATCACTTCTAAATGTTTTAAACAATAAGCATTACTGTAATTGATGTTTTTGACAGAAACAGCATTCCGGGTTCAATTATCAATATTTTTAAAAAATGAAATCTAAAAGGCATTATTCCAAAAAAAATACGGATATTTGCAATTAAGAAAATAAGAATAAAAATTCAGTATTTCTGTAAACTGCAAACGTGAGAATCTTGTTCTTACAATTGTAAAGCGAAAATTATTTAATCGTAAATTAAAATATATTTTTTATGAATGCAACTGATATTCGCCAGCTTGAGCCAAAATCTCTCTGGGAAAATTTTTACAGTCTCACACAAGTTCCACGACCATCTGGCAAAAAAGAACCGATTGGAACTTTTATTGAAAATTTCGGAAAATCGCTCGGTTTAGAAACCTCGCGCGACGAAATCGGAAACGTTTTGGTATGCAAACCGGCAACTCCGGGCATGGAAAATCGCAAAACTGTGGTTTTACAGGCACACATGGATATGGTTCCGCAGAAAAACAGCCATGTTGCTCACAACTTTGAAACGGATCCGATTGATGCCTATATTGATGGTGACTGGGTTACAGCCCGTGACACCACACTTGGTGCCGATAATGGAATTGGTCTGGCTGCTGCCATGTCCATTCTCCAATCAAAAGGAGTGCCGCATCCGGCCATCGAAATGTTTATTACCGTGGATGAAGAAACCGGAATGTTTGGTGCTTTTGGTCTCCAACCGAATGTGTTGAAAGGTGATATTTTAATCAATATGGATTCGGAAGACGAAGGTGAATTGTACGTGGGTTGTGCCGGTGGAATTGACGGCGACATCACTTTCAGATACAAAGAAGTAGATGTTGATGATGGTGATGTGGCTTTAAAAGTTTCATTAACCGGACTGAAAGGCGGGCATTCGGGTGTTGATATTCATTTGCAACGTGCCAATGCTAATAAAATAATGTTCCGTTTTTTGAAAGATGCCGTAGCCGATTACGAAGCCCGCTTGGCAACTATCGAAGGCGGAAGTTTGCGGAATGCTATCCCACGCGAAGCTTTTGCAGTTATAACTGTTCCTGCCGAAGGAGTTGATGATATGGTGGAGTTTGTGAAGGAATGTGAGGAACTTTTTATTGAAGAATATAAAGGTGTTGAAGATAAAATTTCATTCACGGTTGAACAGGTAGAATTACCTTCGGGATTAATTCCCGAAGAAGTTCAGGACGATTTAATCAACGGCGTAACGGCTTGTCCGAATGGTGTTTTGAGGTTTATTCCGGAATTGCCAACGGTAGTGGAAACGTCAAATAACCTAGCCATTATAAAATCGGATGGCAGCATTATTTCAGTTCGTTGTTTGATGCGTAGTTCGGTGGAATCCCGCAAAGAAGAACTGGCTTCGATGGTAGAAAGCACATTTTTACTTGCCGGTGCCAAAGTGGATCTTAAAGGTGGTTACCCCGGCTGGAAACCAAATCTGGACTCACCAATTTTGAAAGAAATGACTAAGGTCTACGAAAATAAATGGGGTAAAACACCAAAAGTAATGATTATTCATGCAGGATTGGAATGTGGAATTTTGGGAACTCATTATCCGAAAATGGATATGATTTCATTTGGGCCAACAATTCGTTATCCGCATTCTCCCGATGAAAAAATAAACATTGCCACTGTTCAGAAATTCTGGGATTTTTTATTGGCAACATTAGAAAATATACCGGTAAAATAATATGACCCCTAACCCCTAAAGGGGAACTTAAGTAATGAGACAAATATAATGTCGTATTTTGAACGCAAAGTTGCAAAGACAGAAAGGCACAAAGTTTTTATTTTCTTAGTGTCTTAGTGTCATAGCGACTTAGCGTCGTTGGGTTCAAAAAATTTATTCTATTAAATTTACGACATTAAATTATTCCTACTACTTAATTACCGTTTAATTTATAAATTATTTGATATGAAAAGCTCTAAAGAAAAATTACAAAATAAAACTAACTTCAACTCCCCTTTAGGGGTTGGGGGTTCTATGAAAAAACTTGCATTATTTTTTACGCTTCTTCTTTTTTCGGGAGCAACTTTTGCACAAAAAGACACAGCTAAAGTAGATACATTTAGATTTACTATCCAAAAAGAATTAAAAATTACACCGGTAAAAAACCAGGCAAGTTCAGGAACCTGCTGGAGTTTTTCGACTATTGGATTTTTTGAATCGGAATTATTGCGCATGGGAAAACCCGAAGTGGATTTATCCGAAATGTTCGTGGTACATAAATCGTATTCCGACAAAGCAGATAAATATGTGCGGATGAATGGAACCTGCAATTTTGCCGGTGGCGGCTCATTCTACGATGTTTGGTACGTGCTTAAAAATTACGGGATTGTGCCAGAATCTGTTATGAACGGATTAAATTACGGTGAGGAAAAGCACAAACACGGTGAATTAGATGCATTGACTGAAGCATACATCAAAGTAATTGTTTCTAATCCAAACAAAAAGATTTCTACTGCATGGAAAACCGGTTTTGATGGCATTTTGGACGCTTATTTGGGAAAATGTCCAACTGAGTTTTCCGTTGACGGGAAAAAATATTCTCCACTCGCTTACGAACAATCATTGGGATTGAATCTGGACGATTACGTTTCGCTGACTTCATTTACACATCATCCTTTTTATCAGCAGTTCGTCATCGAAATTCCGGATAACTGGCGTTGGTCAGAGTCTTACAATCTCCCATTAGACGAATTTATGAGTATTTTCGATAATGCCATCGATAAAGGATATTGTGTTGCATGGGCTTCGGACGTAAGCGAGAAAGGATTTACGCGCAATGGAGTTGCTGTTTTGCCGGAAGTAAAACTGACTAATTTGCCGGGAACTGATCAGGCAAAATGGCTGAACATTTCTCAAAAAGATATGGAAGAGAAAATCTATAAAGCCAAAGGTCCGCAACCAGAAATGAAAGTAACACCAGAAAGCCGTCAGCTTGGTTTCGATAACTATCAAACTACTGACGATCACGGCATGGTTATTTTCGGAAGAGCAAAAGATCAAAACGGAACGAAATATTATCTCGTGAAAAATTCATGGGGAACTGATTCCAAATACAAAGGAATATGGTATGCCAGTGAATCATTTGTAAAAGGAAAAACCATTGATATTTTAGTGCATAAAGATGCTGTTCCAAAAGAAATTCTGAAGAAATTGGGGATAAAATAAGTACCTTCTATTATTTAAACGATGGAAATACAAATCATTCAAAATAAAATTTACGAGATTAGAGGTCAGCGCATTATGCTTGATTTTGATTTAGCCGAATTGTATGAAGTAGAAACCAGAGTTTTAAATCAAGCTGTAAGGAGGAATATTAAACGATTTCCTGTTGACTTCATGTTCCAATTAATAAATAAAGAGTTTGACAACTTGAAATCACAAATTGTGACATCAAGTTGGGGTGGAACCAGAAACTACCATTTGCTTTTACCGAACATGGTGTTACCATGTTAGCAAGTGTCTTGAGAAGTGATAGCGCAATTGAAGTAAACATTCAGGTTATAAGAGCTTTTATTGCACTTCGTCAGTACACTTTGGGATATGCAGAGTTGAATCAAAAGCTTGAGACTTTTATGGTTGAAACTAATATGCAATTCAATGATATTTATCAGGCACTAACTGAACTTGCAACTCAGAATGAACAAACCCAAAAGCCTTTAAAGCCTGTTGGTTTTTTGACTTATGAGAAATAGATTAATACGTATTTGAGGAAGTATGAAGTAAAAAAAGTAAATTCTAAAGTATTGTTGTCCAGTGAAAATCTTTTAGATTCTTCGCTTCGCTCAGAATGACAGGCCTTTACATATTACAAAAAAGAGGGGGGTTGGTTTGCGGCTTCGCCGCAAAC
>JBBQMQ010000424.1:0-4205 GCA_038329115.1 Bacteroidales bacterium | reverse complement strand
GGTGCGACGCAAACATCTCTGTGTCTGATGAAAATGGTTTTATGTCTCCAATAATTGAGCTCAAAAATCTAAATTCATTTAAGTTTGTGGAAAAAGCCCTACTCTTGGTTGATGAACATTTAAAAGATACTTATACAGAATGGCCAAAGAATAACTCAAAGGAAACTTGGGGCTATGATAGTGAAAATAACAAGGTGTACCTGCTTGTCCGATTGCCTTGATATTGGAAAATGAAACATTTTTAATTGAACCCAATCGCGAAGTCGGGTTTCGTTTTTGCAATGTAATCCAGATTGGATCGCCGTTTCCCCACCAGTTGAAATGCTTCCTGTTACATTCAACAGTTATGTTATTAAATTTCACATTGCTTACATTCCCACCATCGCGAATAACTATGCTCATTCCTCGGTTTGAATCTGAAATCACACAATTTTTGAAAACTATATTCTTAAAATCACCGTGCGATTCGGTTCCGATTTTTAAAGCGGTTGAAGTTGATGTTAAAGTGCAATTTGTAACTGTAATATTTTCACAGTTTTCATATTTATCATTTAACAAGGTGGATTTTAAACAAATAGCATCGTCTCCTGTTTGCACGTTACAATTCGAAATTTCAACATTTTTACAACCGTCAATATCAATTCCATCCGAATTTACACCGGTTTTTAAATCAGAACGTACTTTTACAGCAGATATGCTAACATCCTGGCAACGACCCAAATGCAGATTCCAATCGGGTGAATTTTTTATGGTAACATCTTTAAATACAATGCTTTTGGAGAACATAATATAAACGAGTCGTACTTTTGGATCCTTTTGATAAGCCCGTTCCATTGGAACTCCTGCTTGCCGAGCAATTTCAGTTTCTTTTGCAATAAACTTGTCCACTTCAATCAGTGGCAACCAAACTTGTTCAGCTTGTCCATCAATTGTTCCAAGTCCGGTAATGGAAATATTTTGAACATTTTCGGCACTTAAAAATGTGGTTTTAAACGCCGAATTTGCCTGAGCATCTGCGTTGTAATTTGGGTCAATCAGATAATCTTCCATTCTTCGTGAAGCGAAAAGTGTGGCTTCCAATTCAAGGTTCAGATTCACATTGCTTTTCAAAACAATTGGACCAGAAAGGTAATTCCCAGCCGGAAAAAACACCGTTCCACCTCCGTTTTTACTGCATTCGTCAATGGATTTTTGAATTATTGCAGTGACATATTGGTCTTTAACTCCAGTTGCACCGAGTTTTTTTATATTATAAAAACCGCTCTGTTGTGAAAAAACGGAAGAAACCATAATCAATACGCAAAAAAATATACCTGTGTTTCGCTTCATAGTTTTGTATTATTCGAGTTTTAATTCTTAATTATTTTGTGGGTTGTTTTTTCGCCGCTTTTTTGCTGAACAACTACGAAATAAATTCCGTGTGTAAAATCAGCTGTTAAAATATGTGTTTCCGACTCCAACTTGCAATTTATTGATCTGATTTTCTTCCCTGAAGCGTCACTTATTTCAATTTTTGAAATGTCATTTCCACTAATAATCAATTTGTTATCCAACATTCTCTGATAAACTCTGATTTCGTCTTTCTTTAAACTTCCAGCAATTCCAGTGGTTAAATTTCCCCATGTTACCATATATCCGTCGTAACCGCTCATTCTTGTATTTTGAATGGCATTTGACGTTGTAATTGCCTCACCATTAAATACTTCACCGGCAGCTGCTGCAATACCATTTCGGTAACCAAGCCCCCAGAAAGCTCCTTCCAACTTATTTTTTGTCATAACTGTCCATATTTCACGGCTTTTCCAATCAGGATTTACCACCATTACAAAAGCTTCACAGGTATCTCTTGTTCCAACGGGAATACCGTTTATTGTCTGCAAAGCGCGGTTTTTAATATAAGGTTGACAATAACCAGCCAGATATACTTTTCCATTTTCGTCGGCCATAATTCCTTTAATCTGACTTTGATTTGGCTGCCCATTTCCATCGGGTTGTTTTCTCACCATAGCTGCCATTCCACGTATCATATTTCCATTTACCGGATCATACTGACAAAAATAAGCCTGGTCAATCCCTGCTCCCATGCCATAAGCTGAAGAATAACTGTCAAAACCCACTGCTAACGCATCGTTTTTGACAATTTGTTTTGGCCCGATTACAAACATGTGGTCGCCACCGTGAATATAACCTGCGGTGTACAAATATCCGTCTCTGCCTATATTTATATCGTTAATCCTGCTATCAGCATAAGATCCCATATCATAAACTGCTTTTGCTCGCCAATCGTAATCCAACCATTTCAAATTTCCAGCATAGTCAAAACACTTGATATAAGGCATGTGAATGGGATGGTCGGTCATATAAACAGAATTATCTTTTCGTGGATTCCAACCACCGATGATAATTGATTTATTTTTCGCATCAACACAAATATCATTCGGATAAACATTGATATTGTAATCGCCGGTAAAAGTGCGATCGGGGAAAACCATAGTGGTAGTAGCGGGAAAAATGGAGTCGTACATCAATGTTCCCTTATCGTCGTAAACGTATAGGTAAGAAGATCCATAATTTGCAACCTGCTGAATAGTAGCCGTTACGCCATCCGAACCGATTGCAACTCTCGACATGGCTCGTTTATATCGTTGCGTATTCTGAGACAAACTGAACCAGGCGTAAAATGAATTTGTATGAGCCGTTACCGTTCCTTTTTGAATTGAAGAATCGTGCCAAACGAAATCACTTCCATCCGGTTTTAAAACACCAACACCAAATGAACCGGTTATTGCAATTCGTCCATTATCACAAACCTGAATATCGTTAATAGTTGAGCCTATATCACCAATGTGTGTGATTGACAAAATGACATCACCTTTTGTATTAAATCGTACAACGGTAGCATCGCCACCACCGAGTAAATTATATACTAATGCATTGGAATTGCTGTAATTAACCAACTTACCTGCTACCACAATAGTTCCATCAGGCGCAACATCAACTCCGTTAACTTCGTCAACATTATTCGTTGCCAGATAGGAAGCTGCATTTACTTTGAAATTATTTTGAGAAAATGCAGCAGTTAGAAAACTAATAAATAATCCAATTAGAATAAATTTCTTCATATTATTTTCATAAAAAATTTTTAATCCTTGATTAATTTTCGGGTAATTATCTTACTTCCTGCATGTATTCTAACAAAATAAATTCCATTATTCAGATTAGCTATGTGAATGATTTTTAAATTTGTTACAGACTTAACTAGTTCTCCCAATGAATTATAAATCTGAACGGATTCCACATTCTCATGACATTGAACATAAACAAGCTCTTTAGCAGGATTTGGAAATATCTGGATATCAGAATTTGAATCGTTGAGAGGATGTTCGTCAAAACCGTTTGTGCTGCTAACTTCATAAGAAACCTCAGCTGTAGCTGGATTAATAGTTGTAATAGCTTCAGAATTTTGAGTTTTTAAGGTCATTACACCACTTCCCCAGCCCTGATTTAATACATCATAGCCATATACTGTTTTGTAACTGTCCCAAGTTTGATAATCAATAAAACTATCATCGCCCCAAACTTTTGGATAAGATCCTGCTTTGGTAAGGGGATTTGGAGAAGGCGTGTCATAGGTATATGGAGTCATCAGAAATGTACCCGGAGAAACAAATTGCATTTTTATTTTACTCTGTCTTCCACCAACATATTCGTACGTTACATCGTCAATCTTGCTAATGGTTTTAACGCTTAAAGCTGTCACGAAATCTGCAAAAGAATTATAATCTGTACTTGTTCCAAGCTCTGTTACAACGCTTCCCATTGTTCCAGCAGGCCACGAAAAACTGAGTTTAGAAAAATCTGGACTTTCACCAAAATTTTTAGTAATAGTTGTAATTGGTGCAGGAAATGATTTTAACGCCACATAGACATTATTTCCCATATTCAGGTATAAATCGTTCCCGATCCATTTGTAATATTGAACATCAAAAAATGTGCTTTCGCCAGTCGTTGCCAGTTGTGATAAAGAATCAGGAATTACAAACCAAATATTGTTGGCATTTGCTGAAGGATTTTTTACAATTTGCATCATCATATTCCGGTATTGACCAATTTCGTGATAAGGCGAGCGACCATCAGTCGCGGTCATTCCACCGCCATTTCCACACAACATTCTGGCTCCTCGTTGTTGACCTTTTACAGCTAAT
>JBBQMQ010000423.1:0-4230 GCA_038329115.1 Bacteroidales bacterium | reverse complement strand
AGCTTGTACAAAGCAAGGATACATTCAACGAATCAACACTTTAAATTCAAGTGATGTTAGGGATGCTATGGCAAAAGAAGTAGAGCAAGCTAAATACGACTTTAGCGAAAAAAACAGTTTATTAGAAAAGTATTTGATAACAGAGAAACCACTCAGTACTTCCGAAGTTGAGAAAATGGCCGACCAGATATTAATCTCATTTAAGGCAGGTAAAAAGGTGACTACTAGTAGCAAACTAAAAGCTACAGGAAAAAACAAAGACAAAGGAGTGCTTGTACCACGCGGTGCATTACACGAACAATCGGTATATGGGAAAATAAAAGTGGTGGATAGAGATAAACTGCCTAAATACTTATTTGAAAATCCGGAAAAAATAATTGATAAAAACATACAAGAAAAAATAATTACCCGAATTACCGAAAATGAAAATGATGTAAAAAAAGCACTTGGCACTATCAAAAAAGATCCGATATATATTGATGATAATCACGAAAAAGTTTTAGATAAAGCCCATTGTTATAAAGAGGAGGTGGTATTGAAATATCCAATACAAAACCTTAAAGCCAAAGATGTACCATACATAGTTGATGAAAAAATTAAAGCGATAATTCAATCAAGGTTAGATCAATTTGGAGGTAAAGAAAAAGAAGCTTTTAAAGATACCGTTTGGTTTAATGAACAAAAACAAATACCAATTAGGACAGTTAGATGCTTTACTGGTCTATCATCAATTGTCCCAATAAAAAAAGATACAACAGGAAAAGAAATTGGATTCGTAATTCCAGGAAACAATCACCATATAGCAATTTATAAAGATCCTGAAAATAACTATTCTCAGCACTCCTGCACATTATGGCATGCTGTTGAACGTAAAAAATACAAATTACCAGTCATTATTAAAAACACAAAAGAGCTTTGGACTAATTTATTAAACAACGAATTACCTCAATCATTTATTGACAATTTACCGTTAGATGGCTTAGAGCTTGCATATAGCTTACAACAAAACGAGATGTATATTTTAGGTATGAAAAACGAGGATTTAGAACAAGCAATTACTGAAAATAACAAAGCATTAATTAGTAAATATCTGTATTTGGTTTGGAGTGTCGCCGATAACGATTATTGGTTTAGACACCATTTAGAAACAAAAAACTCAGACCTAAAAAAAATTACAGGTGCAAAAGAGAGCAAAAGATATTATCGATTGAGTATGAAGGGTTTTACTGAAAGAAACCCAATAAAAGTTAGGATTAACCATTTAGGGGAAATTTCAAAGATTGGAGAGTAGTAATTAGTTGGTATTTAATTCAAACACAATATCGACCGTCTTGACAATATATCTTTATAGCTATCTTAACTTTTCCAATCCATTAGTTTACGGATTGGAAAAGTTAAACTCTTAAAGGAATCAGCATGTTACCCTTAAAACCGAACAACACTTATCATATATTCAACCACGCCAATGGTTTTGAAAATATATTCAAGGAGGACGAAAATTATCGTTTTTTTATGGATAAATACCAACAGCATATTGCAGCCATAGCGGAAACGTACGCTTACTGCCTGATGCCGAATCATTTTCATTTGGTGGTGCGAATACGACGAAGAGAAGTAATTGAAGAGCTGATTCGAATTAAAAACGACTTTTCCAAAGTTTCTTTTGACTTTGGAAAAGTTCGGATTGTAGATGAAGTAAAGATAAATGACGATGTTATTGAAAAATTTCTTTCGAAACAATTCTCCAACCTCTTTAGCAGCTACACCCAATCTTATAACAAAATGTATAAACGCAGGGGATCTTTGTTTATTAAAAATTTTAAACGGGAGGCAGTACTTGATAAAGAGTATTTTATGAATGCAATTGTTTATACACACCGAAATCCTATACACCATGGTTTCTGTAAGAGGTATAACGATTGGAATTACACTTCGTATTGCGAAATAACAGACCAAAAAAGTGATATCGTAGAAGCAAATAAGGTGTTAAAAATATTCGAAGGAAAACAACTTTTTATTGATTTACATCAACTAAATCTTGCAAAATTTAATCAAACAACCGAACTGGAAGCACCCTAACTTAACTTTTCCAAAGTCGAAAGAAACTTTGAAAAAGTAATAACTCAACTTTTCCAAAAGAATAAAGAAACTTTGGAGAGGTAGGATAAAAACCATACGTATATGATAAAACGCACTCTTTATTTTGGAAACCCCGCTTACCTGAGTATGCGCAATGCGCAATTGGTTATTCATCTACCAGATGCAAACGGCATGGAGGATAAAGCCGGGAATAATACAATTCCTATTGAAGATATTGGTGTTGTGATTCTCGATCATAAGCAAATTACTATTACACACGGTTTAATGGAAACATTGTTAGCCAATAACAGTGCAGTTATCACTTGCGATAGCAGCCGTATGCCTGTGGGGTTGTTATTGCCGTTGAGCGGAAACACAACTCAAAGCGAACGATTTCAAGCTCAGGTAGATGCTTCTCTCCCACTTCTCAAACAACTTTGGCAACAAACCATTCAGTCTAAAATAGAAAATCAGGCCTACGTTTTAGGTACAATGCGAAAAACTGTTGTAAAAAATATGTTGGCATGGGTTGATATAGTAAAAAGTGGCGATACCGACAATCTCGAGGCACGTGCAGCAGCCTATTATTGGGCAAATATGTTTCCAGCTATTCCTGCATTCCGCAGAGGACGTGAAGGTGTACCACCCAATAACCTGTTGAATTATGGTTATGCCATTTTACGAGCTGTGGTAGCTCGGTCTTTAGTGGCAAGCGGACTACTGCCCACATTAGGTATTCACCATCACAACCGATACAATGCGTATTGCCTGGCCGATGATATTATGGAACCTTACCGGCCTTTTGTGGATAAACTGGTTATTGAGATTCTGGACAGTGGTGAAGATATATCTGAATTGTCAAAAACAATAAAAGCCAGGTTACTCAATATTCCTGTATTGGACGTTCAGATTAACAATCAACGAAGCCCTTTAATGATAGCCATAGGAATAACAACAGCTTCGTTGGCTAAATGTTATTTGGGGGACGTTCGAAAAATAATATATCCATCGTTCGATTAACCTTTCCTAAGTTTGGACCTTTGGAAAAGTTCTACGATTGGAAAAGTTGAAAAAGCCAGACAAAAAATATGGAACGTTTCAGCGAATATAGAATTATGTGGGTATTGGTTCTTTTTGATTTGCCAACTGAAACAAAAAAAGAGAAGAAGGCATACACCGATTTCCGCAAGAGATTGATGACTGACGGTTTCGTCATGTTTCAGTTTTCTATCTACCTTCGCCATTGCCCAAGCCGCGAAAATGCTGAAGTTCATATTAAACGAGTCAAAAACTTTCTCCCTGAAGCCGGACAAGTGGGGATGCTCTGCATTACCGACAAACAATTCGGACAAATGGAACTCTTCCAAGGCAAAAAAGAAAAAAATGTTTCCACACCTTATCAACAATTAGAATTATTCTAGTCTTTTTAACTTTTCTAATCAAATCAACTTCTACAACTATCTAATTCACCTTTTCCAAAGTCAAAAGAAACTTTGGAAAAGGTGTTTAGAAACAAAAATCCCGCCTTGAGAGCGGGATTCCGTTTGAATAAACAACTAAATTTTTAATCCTACATGTTGCGATAACTGATTGACTGATTGTCCTTTACACAGATCGTGTTGTTTATCAAGTCAAAGATACAATTTTTTGAAAGCAAATCACAACAGCAGATTTACAGTTTCAATTAATTTTTTCGTTGTTTATCAAGTCAAAGATACAATTTTTTGAAAGCAAATCACAACCGTTCCGCCTCTCGATTGGAATTGCCGATGGTTGTTTATCAAGTCAAAGATACAATTTTTTGAAAGCAAATCACAACGTGGCATCTGCGGAGTTGGCAAACGGTTCTGTTGTTTAACAAGTCAAAGATACAATTTTTTGAAAGCAAATCACAACCAATACCCGGTACCTCGTGGAAACTCAAGCGTTGTTTATCAAGTCAAAGATACAATTTTTTGAAAGCAAATCACAACAAATAATATAATATGTACATATTTTCATAGTTGTTTATCAAGTCAAAGATACAATTTTTTGAAAGCAAATCACAACCTGTTTCAGCAGTCGCAAATACAGCTTTTTGTTGTTTATCAAGTCAAAGATACAATTTTTTGAAAGCAAATCACAACGCTGTCGGACACTGCAAAGGTGTCC